>NZ_JBEYHT010000006.1:0-203119 GCF_040635425.1 Streptomyces laurentii
AGAAGAATCGACAAGACCCGGGCGCGGGTCCCGGCGGAGTACGGCCATCCGGGACCCCGCCGGTCGAGTGAGCTCCCCGAGCCTCCTGAACACCCACGCGGCCGCCTCCCCCGGGGAGGCGGCCGTCGGCGTGTCCGCGGGGACCGGCGGGCGGCGGACCAGGACGACCGGGATGCCGGCCTCGCGGGCGGCGGTCAGCTTGGGCGCGGTGGCGGCGGCGCCGCTGTCCTTCGTCACCAGGACGTCGACGCGGTGGCGGGCGAGCAGTGCGCGTTCGCCGTCCAGGGTGAACGGGCCCCGGTCCAGGAGGACTTCGGTACGCGCCGGCATCGGGGCCTCGGGGGCGTCCACCGAGCGGACCAGGAACCACTGCGGGCAGTCGGCGAAGGCCGCCAGGCCCATCCGGCCGGTGGTGAGGAAGACCCGGTCGCCGAGGCCGTCGAGGGCCCGCGCCGCCCCGGCGAGGGAGTCCGCCTCGTGCCAGTCGTCCCCGTCCCCGGGGACCCAGCCGGGGCGGCGCAGCGCGAGCAGGGGAACATGGGCGGTGGCGGCCGCCTCGGCCGCGTTGAAGCTGATCCGCTCGGCGAAGGGATGGGTGGCGTCGATGACCGCGTCCACGGCGTGCTCCCGTATCCACGCGGCGAGCCCGGCGGGACCGCCGAAGCCGCCGATCCGCACCTCGCCGGCCGGTAGCCGCGGGGCGGCGACCCGCCCGGCGAGCGAACTGGTCACGCGGATCGCGCCGGTCTCGCCCGTCCCGTCGATTCCGTGGGTCCCGCCGGCTTCGTGGAGCAGTCCGGCGAGGACACGGGCCTCGGTCGTCCCGCCGAGAAGGAGGATGTGCATGAGAGTCCCGGGGGTCCCTTCGTGAGCGGCGGCGGGCGTGCCGCCCAACTCAAGCACACGGGCCTGCGGCCCGGCTGGACGACCGGCGCCTGCGCGACGGCGGCCACGACCGCCGCGTACACCGCCCTGCTCACCGGCGAGTTCCCGGACCCGGTGACGATCACCCTGCCCAAGGGGCAGACGCCCGCCTTCGCGCTGGCCGTCGAGGCGACGGGGCCCGGGTTCGCGACCGCCGGGGTGGTGAAGGACGCGGGCGACGATCCGGACGTCACGCACGGGGCGACGGTCCGCGCGACCGTACGGGAGCTGCCGCCCGGCTCCGGGGTCGTCTTCCGAGCCGGGGAGGGCGTCGGGACCGTCACGCTGCCCGGGCTGCCGCTGGAGGTCGGCGAACCGGCGATCAACCCCGTCCCCCGGCAGCTCATGCGCGACCACGTGACCGAGGTCGCCGCCCGGCACGGCCGGACCGCCGACGTCGAGATCACGATCTCCGTCGACGACGGCGCCGAGATCGCCCGGTCCACCTGGAACCCGCGCATCGGCATCCTCGGCGGCCTGTCCATCCTCGGCACCACCGGCGTCGTCGTCCCCTACTCCTGCTCGGCGTGGATCGAGTCGATCCGGCGCGGCATCGACGTGGCCCGGGCCGGCGGTCTCACGCATGTCGCGGGCTGTACGGGTTCCACCTCCGAGCGGACCGTCGACGAGCTGTACGAGCTGCCGGAGATCGCCCTCCTCGACATGGGCGACTTCGCCGGCGCCGTCCTCAAGTACCTGCGCCGCCACCCCGTGGACCGGCTGACGATCTGCGGCGGCTTCGCGAAGCTCTCCAAGCTCGCGGCCGGGCATCTCGACCTGCACTCCGCCCGTTCCCAGGTCGACAAGTCCTTCCTGGCCGGCCTGGCCCGTACGGGCGGGGCGGACGAGGCCCTCGCCGCCGAGGTCGCCGCGGCCAACACCGGACTCGGCGCGCTCCGGCTGTGCGAGGCCGCCGGTGTCCCGCTCGGCGACCTCGTCGCCGCCGGTGCCCGCGACGAGGCCCTGGCGGTGCTGCGCGGATCGCAGGTCGCGGTGGACGTGGTCTGTATCGACCGGGCGGGCGTGGTCGTCGGGCGCGCGGCGGTGAGGGGGCCGAAGGGCCCGTAAAAAGGGCATGCCGTCCTCCGGTTCGCCTTGCAGAATGCCCAGATGACCGACTTCTCGTTCAAGCCCACCCTGACCGGCGAACGCGTCACCCTCCGCCCCGTCACCGAGGAGGACGTCCCCGCGCTGTTGCCGCTGTTCGAGGACCCCGAGATCTCCCGGCTGACCGGCTCGCACGCGGACTTCACGGAGGCGGCGCTGCGGCAGTGGTACGCGACGCGCGGCGCCCGCGCCGACCGGCTCGACCTCGCGGTGGTCGACCGGGCGACCGGCCGGGTCGTCGGCGAGGCCGTCCTCAACGAGTGGGACAAGCCCAACGAGAGCTGCGCCTTCCGGATCTGCCTGGTCCCGGACGCCCTCGGCCGCGGCTTCGGTACGGAGGCGACGCGGCTGATCGTCGGCCACGCCTTCGAGGAACTGGGCCTGTACCGGGTGTGGCTGGAGGTGTACGCGTTCAACCCGCGCGCCCGCCGCGCCTACGAGAAGGCCGGCTTCCGGGCGGAGGGCGTGCTGCGCGGGGCGCTGCTGTGGGAGGGGGAGCGGGTGGACGCGACGCTGATGTCGGTGATCGCGCCGGAGTGGCCGCCGCCGGCGGCGGCCGTCTGACGAGGCGGCGAGGCATAGGCCCGAGCGGGGATGTGACGTCCTGTCATATGCCCGCCTGACGCACGGCGGTCACGACGGAAGAAGCCGCCCCCGATTCCTTTTCCTCATTCCTGGGAGAGCTCCTCCACGCATGGCACGACGCACGTTCTTCCCCGCTCCGCCGCGGTGGTGACGCTGTTCGCGGCGCTGGTCCTGGCGGGGTGCTCCGGGCCCGGTCGGGAAGTGGACCCCGGTCCGGGCGCCGCGCGGACGGACGCCGGGGTGTCCGGGAACCGGGCGGGCGAGCCCGCGCCCGCGGAACCGAGTCCCGACGCCCAGGTCGGGCTGGCCAACAGCGCCCTGGTGAGCGAGTCCTTCCACTCCTCCGGCACGAGCACCGCCTTCCCCGGAGCGAAGCAGGAGATGTGGTGGGAACCGGCCGGCGGGCTGCGTCTCCGCGTCACCGGCTCCGTGTCCGAGGACATGTACTGCGACGGCGGCACCTCCTACACCAGCGCTCCGCTGTTCGCCGCCTCGCTGACGTCACGCGGGCAGTCCGTCACGGTCCCCGGCCGGCTTGAGGACACCTACGTGTCCACCGTCCTGGACACGGGCTGCGAGGTGTACTTCTCGATCCCCGCCACCGCCAAGCCCGCCCCGGACAAGGACCGCGGTATCGACGGCGGGAAGGCCCTGGCGTACGAGGCGTCCGGCGCCGGCACCCGGGACGTCTACTACCTGCCGGACCTCTCCTCCCCGCCGAAGGGGGCGGTCCGGCTGGGCCCCCTCCGCCTCGAATCGACGCGCTCCGGCCGTACGAGCGTCACGACGTACGACTCCTACGGCGAGTCCTTCTCGATCACCATGCCGCCCGAATCGAAGATCATGACGGTCGAGGAGTTCCGCGCCGCGGTCCAGGGCTGAGCGGCGCACTCCGCCCCGTACTGCGCCCGCGTCTCAGGAGGCGCATCCCGCTGGGGATGCGGCGGGGGGCACCCGGACGCAGTCTGGGGGAGGGGGAATCGGGCCGCCGGTGCGCCGGCGTCGCGAGAGGAGTGGAGTCGTGGACTATCCGCTGTTGAACGCCTTCTGGACCATCATGTGGGTCTTCCTCTGGGTCCTGTGGTTCATGCTGCTCTTCCGCATCATCGGCGACATCTTCCGGGACGACGGCCTGAGCGGCTGGGCCAAGGCCGGATGGTGCGTGTTCGTCGTCTTCCTGCCGTTCCTCGGCTGCTTCATCTATCTCATCGCCCGCGGCAAGGGCATGGGCAAGCGCGAGATGGAGCGGGCCCGCAGCAACGAGCAGCAGTTCCAGGAGTACATCCGGGCCGCCGCGACCACGTCCGGGACGTCCGGCGCCGGGCACGCCGACCAGCTGTCGAAGCTGGCCGAGCTCAAGGCGCACGGCGACATCACGGACGAGGAGTACCAGCGGGCCAAGGAGAAAGTCCTCGCCGGCTGACGGACGGGTGCGGGGCTCCCGCAGAGGAGCTTCGGCGCCTTACGCGGTGTCCGCCCGCCCCGGTGCGGGTCCCGGCCCCGGTGCCGGGCCCCGTGCCGGCGCGGGCGGGCCCTCGCGCAGTCCGGGCCGCCGGAAGGCCGCCCGGTGGTGCCAGTCCCCGTACCGGTCGGCGAGGAAGTGCGCCGTCAGGCCGTGCAGCAGGATGCTCAGGGCGATGGTCAGGGCGACGACCCGGCCGATGAGGGTGGTGCCCGGAACGTGTTCCTCCACCACGAGGAGCCCGAAGACGACCGAGGCGAGGCCGCGTGGTCCGAACCACCCGGCGTACGCGACCGTGGCGAGGGACAGGCCGGTCCCGGCCAGGGAGAGGGCCACCGGCACCATCCGGACCACGGTGAGGCTCAGGACGGCGTAGACCACGATCCGCCAGTCGAGGTGCTGGAGCTGTGGGCCGAGCAGCACGGCCCCGAAGACCAGGAAGCTCAGCGCGGCGAGGAAGTCGCCGAGCCGCGCGGCCGGCCGGGCCGTGTCGTCACTGGCCACCGTCCCCTCCGCCGGACCGCCCTCCGCCGAAGCCCCTGCCCCTGCCCCCGCCCCCGTCTGCTCCGCGGAAGCCCCCGCGTCCTCCTTCGATGTCCCCGCGGTCCCCGCGGCCCCCGCCCGCACCGCCTCCGCCGCCGACACCGCCGCCCGTCGCGCTCCCTGCCGGAGTGCGGCCCCGAGGGCGAAGCCGGCCACCCAGGCCGCGATGAACCCGCTGCCGTCGATGACGACCGCCAGGGCGTACGAGCCCGCGGCGACGGCCAGGACGAACACCTGCCGCCACTCGTCGGTGACCCAGCCCCGGGCGCGCGACGCGCTGAGCAGCCACCCGCCGATCCCGCCGATGGCCAGCCCCAGGAGTGTGCTGAGGACGAGCGCGCGCCAGAACGTGCCGGCGATGCCCTCCGCCGAGGCCGCGGTCCCGGGGATCGCGGCGAGGAAGAGCACGAAGAACGGCAGCACCATGCCGTCGTTCAGGCCGCTCTCGACCTTGAGCCCTTTGCGGACCAGCGGCGGGACGCCGGGGCCGGCGACCGCCGACTCGCCGAGGGCCGCGTCCGTCGGGGCCAGGATCGCCCCGATCAGGGCGAGTTCCCACAAGGTCAGACCCGGCAGCAGCGGCCAGGCGAGCAGCCAGCCGGCCCCGATGGTCAGCGGGAGGGCGATCCCGAGCAGGCGGCGCGGCAGGAAGCCGCCGACCCGCAGATCCCGGCGGCGTACGGACATCGCGTCGGTGAGCAGCACCAGCGTCAGGGTGCCCTCCACCAGGGTGAGGACGGGGCCCGCGTCGTGGTCCAGGCTGAGCAGGCCGAGCCCGGCCGGTCCGACGGCCACGCCGAACGCGGTGAACACCATCGGCGCCGACACGACGGTGGTCGCGAGCCGGCGGGAGACCAGTGCGTACCCCGCCGTCACGGCGGCCACGGCCGCGACCGCCCAGCTGCCGCCACCGCTCATCGCGCCGTCCTCGGGCCGCCCCGCCGGTCGTGTCCGCCGGCCGTGTCCGGCGGCCGTGTCCGGCGGTCGTGCCGGAGGTCCGTCCGTGGATCCGGCGTGTGACCCCAGAGGAACACGCGCCGCCCGGGCCCGCCACGCGCGCGTACCGGCCGGGTGGCCGCCGGCCGCTCCGGATGGCCCAGGCCGGGGTGCCGCACGCGCGCGGGTCGACGCAAATGGACACAGCGGACCCGGCGAGCGAGAGCGGAGGGGCGGATGACACGAACGCTGAGGAGCGTGTCGTCGGCGGTGCTGATCGTCCTCGCCTGCGTCCTGGTGCCCGTCAGCATCCTCACGGTGTGGGTGCACGACATCGTCCTCGACACCAACCGCTACGTCGCCACGATGAAGCCGCTCGCCTCCGACCCGGCGATCGAGGCGGCGGCCCACAACCGGATCGTGCACGCCGTGGACGTCCGCGTCGACGGCAAGGAGGTCACCGCCGAGATCGCGGCCTGGCTGCAGTCCCAGGGCCTGCCGCCGCGCGCGGCGAAGGCGGTCAGGGGCCTCGCCCCGCAGCTGGACGCCGCCGTGAACACGGCCGCCGACAAGGTGGCGACCCGGTTCGTGCGGAGCGACCGGTTCGAGAAGGTGTGGGTCACCGCGAACCGCGCCGCCCACACGGCCGTCGTGCACGCCCTGACCGGCCAGGGCCGCGGCGCGCTCGGCGTTTCGGACGGCACGGTCACCCTCGACCTCGGCGCCGCCGTGGACCAGGTCAAGAAGGAGCTGGTGGACGCCGGACTGGAACCGGCGGCGAAGATCCCCGAGGTCCACAAACAGATGGTCCTCTTCCACTCCGACCAGTTGCAGAAGATGCGGAGCGCCGCCCACGCCCTCGATGTCGAGGGCACCTGGACGCAGGCCCACCCAAGTGGCTGACCCTGGGCGTCCTGCTGGTCGTCGCGCTGGTCTTCGCGTTCTGGAACCACCCCACGGTCCTCACCGTGCTGCCGCTGGTCCTGATCCTGCTCGCGGTCCTCGCGGTCATCGCCCTGCTGGCCGCCGACGGCCGCCGAACGGTCGCCGAACGGTCGCCAGGACCGCCGCCGGGGCCCGCGCCCCCCGTCCTCCGGACGACCTCGAGCCCCCGGGGACGGGCCGAGCCCCGGACCCGCGTGACGGCGGGGCCGTCGTCCGGGGGCCGGGGCTCGATGCCGGTGGTCCGAGATCCGTGGATGCTCAGACCGACAGCCTCTTGTGGAGGGCGTCGAGACCGTCGCGGTAGATGCCCGCGAACAGGTACTCGGCTTCGGCGCTGCTGACGCCGACGGGGTTGAAGCGGCCGGACCACTGCACCTCGGCGATGTCGTCCCGGCCGGGGATCGCGTGGACGCGGAGGGTGGAGACGTAGCCGTCGACCGGGAACGGGGCCTGGAGGATGGCGTAGCTGTAGTGGCGCTCGGTCTCGTTGAAGTCCACGAGGCGCTCGATGATGACCTCGCCGTCGGGGTTGGCCAGGCGGCGGATCCGGCCCCCTTCGAGAGCGGTGCTTTCGGGGATGTAGGGGAGCCAGTCCGGGAGGGCGTCGAACCCGCCGATGAGGTTCCAGGCCTCCTGGGGGGAGGCGGGGACGACGCGGGAGACGGTGGTGGAAGCCATGGTGGTGCTCCTGTTGCCGTGGGGGAGAGCAGAAGGTGCGGGGGAAGGTCAGGCGTTCTGCGGGAGCGGGGCGGCCGGGCTGATCAGACCCGCGGCGCGCAGCTCGGTCCAGAACGCGGCCGGGACGGTCTCGTTCAGGGCCGCGAGGTCCTCGGCGATCCGGCTGGGCCGGGTCGCGCCGGCGACGACGGCGGCCGAGGCCGGGTGCGCCAGGGAGAACCGCAGGGCGGCGGCCTTGATACTCACGCCGTGCTTGTCGGCCAGGGCCTTGATCCGGCCGACGCGCTCGATGATCTCGGCGGGCGCCCGCTGGTACTCGAAGTGGGTGCCGCCGGCCAGGACGCCGGAGCTGTACGGGCCGCCGACGACCATCTCGACGCCCTGCTCCCGCGCCATGGGCAGCAGGCGGGTGAGGGCGTGCTCGTGGTCGAGGAGGGTGTAGCGGCCGGCGAGGAGGAAGCCGTCGGGCCGGGGCTCGTCCAGGGCGAGGGTCAGCTCGATCGGTTCGGTCTTGTTGACGCCGAGGCCCCAGGCCTTGATGACGCCCTCGTCGCGCAGCCGGGACAGGACGCGGAAGGCGCCGGTGCGGGCCTCCTCGAACTTCGCGAGCCACTGGTCGCCGTGGAAGTCCTGGGCGATGTCGTGGACCCACACGATGTCGAGCCGGTCGGTGCCCAGCCGCTTGAGGCTGCCCTCGATGGAGCGCTCGGTGGCCTCGGCGGTCCACTCGTGGAGGATCTTGTTCGGGTTGCCGTGCTCGAACAGGCCGCCCTTCTCGCCGAGGTCGCGGGCGGTCTCCTCGCGCTCGTCGAGGATGACCCGGCCGACCTTGGTGGACAGGACGAACTCGTCGCGGGGCTTGGTGGACAGGACCTCGCCGAGTCGCTCCTCGGCGAGCCCGGAGCCGTAGAGCGGGGCGGTGTCGAAGTAGCGGACGCCCTGGTCCCAGGCGGCCTCGACGGTGGCGCGGGCCTCCTCGTCGGGGATCGCGCGGAACATGTTGCCGAGCGGGGCGGTGCCGAAGCCGAGGCGGCCGGGAAGGATGTGCTGGAGAGCCATGGAACTGCCTTTTCGTGGGGGGCCGAGGCGGGCACCCGGTGCGCGGCGGCTTCGGGGAGCCGGGGCGCGGTGGGGAAGGGTGGTCCACCGGTCGCGCCGACGTGTGTGCCACGCGAGCGCGCCTTACAGGAGAAGACAGTACTTGCAGGCGCGGACTAATGCAAGAGGTTATATCCAGCGTTCGCCCTTCATTCTTCTTTCGTGCCTGTACGTAGGTATCCGTGCCGGTCTGTACGTACCTGGGCTGTGCGTACCCGGGCGGGGCGGTCAGGCCGTGGCGCCGTCGGCCGCCCAGCGCCGGGCGCCGACGGTGAGCGGCGCGCCGGCGGTCTTGGACTGCCCGTACGCCGTCCACGGGTCGTACGCCCGCCGCTCGAAGTGCGGGTCCTCGAAGTCGACGGCCTCCGGCCTCCCGCGGCCGGCCGGACGGCCGTCGGCACCCGCTCCCGCGGGCGCGGGCACGGGGGCGCCCGACGTGGCGCCCGCCGCGTCTTCCGCCACGTCGCCCGCGCACTGGCCGGACGCCGGTCCGGCCGGCGTCCCGTACCCGCGCGACAAAAGTCCAACTCACCTGCGCGGACCGGCCCGACCTGCGGGAACACGGATCGGGCGGCGAGGCAAGGTGACGAGAAGTTCACGTCCGAAGCCTTGTTACGCCATGTTCTACGCGCGTATCTTCAGCTCCGGATCCGTGCGAGACGCCCATCGGCGTCCCCCGCCGCCACTTTGACGATCCCTCACCGACCCTGGCGCCGGCGCGGCGACCGGGCTGTGTTCTGCCATGAAGGAGTGCCGCAACGGTGCCCAGTCCCTTCTCCACCCGCCGCTCCCGCCGCATGCTGATGCGCGCGACCCTGCCGGCCGCGGTCACCGCGTCGCTGGTGCTCGTCCCGCTGCCCGGCGCCGTCGCCACCCCGTCCGCGGGCGCGGTCATCGCCGAGGTCTACGGCGGTGGCGGCAACTCCGGCGCGACGCTGAAGAACGACTTCATCGAACTCGCCAACCCGACCGGCGCCGCCTTCGGCCTGTCCGGCTACAGCGTGCAGTACCTGCCCGGCAGCCCCAGCGCCTCCAGCAAGTGGGGCGTCACGACGCTGAGCGGCTCGGTCGCCGCCGGCGGCCGCTACCTGGTCGCCGGCGCGCCCGGCACCGGCGGCACCGTGGCCCTGCCGAACCCCGACGCCACCGGCACCCTGGCCCTCTCCGCCACCACGGGCACCATCGCGCTCGTCGACGGCACCGAAGCGCTGACCTGCAAGACCAGCGAGGACTGCGCCGCCGACCCGCGCGTCGTCGACCTCGTCGGCTTCGGCACCGCCCTGGTCCACGAGGGCTCCGGCGCCGCCCCCGGCGCGTCGAACACCGCCGCGGTGGCCCGCGCCGCCTCGCTCGCCGACACCGACGACAACGCCGCCGACTTCCAGGCCGGCGCGCCCACCCCGGTCAACAGCAAGGGCGAGTCCGCCCCCGGCGACGGTTCCGGCGGCGGCGACACCGGCCCGACCGAGCCCGGCACGGTGCGCGTCCACGACATCCAGGGCGCCACCCGCCTCTCGCCGATGGCCGGCAAGACGGTCACGGGCGTCCCCGGCATCGTCACCGGCGTCCGTACGTACGGCACCAAGGGCTTCTGGATCCAGGACCCGAACCCGGACGCGGACCCGGCCACCAGCGAGGGCGTGTTCGTCTACACGGGCGGCACCGGCCCGGCCGTCAAGGTCGGCGACTCCGTCCTGGTCACGGCCAAGGTGACCGAGTACTACCCGAACAACTCGGGCGGCTCGCAGTCCCTCACCGAGCTGTCCAACACCAAGGTCACCGTGGTCTCCTCGGACAACCCGGTGCCCGCCCCGGTCGTCCTCGACGGCTCGAACATCCCGGCGGCCTACGCGCCCGACGCGGCCGGCGCCTCGATCGAGTCGCTGCCGCTGCGGACGGACGCCTACGCGCTCGACCTGTACGAGTCGCTGGAGGGCATGAACGTCGAGGTCCGCGACGTCTCGGTGGCGCAGGCCAGCAACTCGTACCACGAGCTGTGGGTGAACGCCCGCGCGCAGGACCCGCGTTCGGCGCGCGGCGGCTCCGTCTACCTCGGCTACGACCAGCAGAACGCGGGCCGCCTCCTGGTCCAGTCGCTGGGCGCGGCGGCCGACTTCCCGGTCGCCGATGTCGGGGACACGCTCACCGGTGCCACCGGCGGTCCGCTGGACTACACGAACTACGGCGGCTACGCGGTGGCGGCCACCCGCGTCGGCACCGTCCAGTCGGGCGGCCTGGAGCGCGAGGTCACCGCCTCCGCCCTGCCGAGCGAGCTGACGATCGGCACGTACAACGTCGAGAACCTCGACCCGGGCGACTCGGACGAGAAGTTCGCCGAGCTGGCCAAGGGCGTGGTCACCAACCTGCGTTCGCCCGACATCCTCGCCCTCGAAGAGGTCCAGGACGACAACGGCCCGGTCAACGACGGCACGGTCACGTCCGGTGCCACCGTCGCCAAGTTCACCGAGGCGATCAAGGCCGCCGGCGGCCCCGCCTACGACTGGCGCTCCGTCGACCCGGAGAACGGCAAGGACGGCGGCGAGCCCGGCGGCAACATCCGCCAGGTGTTCCTGTTCAACCCCGACCGCGTCTCCTTCACCGACATACCGGGTGGCGACGCCACCACGGCCGTGGACGTGACCGGCACCGGCAAGCGCACCTCGCTGACGGCCTCCCCGGGCCGCATCGACCCGGCCAACGAGGCCTGGAACAACAGCCGTAAGCCGCTCATCGGCCAGTTCCGCTTCCACAACAAGCCGGTGTACGTGATCGCCAACCACTTCAACAGCAAGGGCGGCGACCAGGGCCTCGACAGCCGCTTCCAGGCCCCGACCCGCAGCTCCGAGGTGCAGCGCGGCAAGCAGGCCGAGGTCGAGCAGGCGTTCGTCGCCAAGCTCCTGGCCGCCGACCCGGGCGCCCGCGTGGTCTCCCTCGGCGACTTCAACGACTACCAGTTCTCGCCGGCGCTGAAGACCCTCACCAAGGGCGGCGTCCTGCGCGACCTGGTGAACGAGCTGCCCGCGTCCGAGCGCTACTCGTACGTCTACCAGGGCAACTCGCAGGTGCTCGACCACATCCTGGTCAGCCCGGCCTTCAAGCCGCAGCAGACCCGCTACGACGTGGTCCACATCAACAGCGAGTTCGCCACCCAGGCCTCCGACCACGACCCCCAGGTCGTCCGCGTCAAGCCCTGACCCGGCCCACTCCCACGGACTCCCCCGCCTGGCCCCCGGCCGGGCGGGGGAGTCCGTCTTCTTCCCTCCGCGACCCGTCGGATTCGGGGTCGGTGGACGTGCGTGTGTAGTGGCAGGCGTGGACATAGGGGTCTCCGCCCCCGGCCGTGACGCTCCCGTCCGCCCGCAGCCTTCCGTGATCCACGGTGAAGGGGAGGGACTCGATTCCCGGTTCGTCGTCGAAACGGAGCACCAAGTAGGGCGGCAGGCCGGCGTCTTTGTCGACCGCGTGCCATGTCCCGCCGGCCGACCGCCGGGTCAGCTGTGCGTCCGGCACGGGGCCGTCCCACTCGACCGGGTAATCCTCGGCGGAGAAGGTGTAGTCGTCGCGCAGCCGGAAGACCGGCAGCGGCGCACCGCATTCCCTCTCGCCGTCCCAACGGCCGACCAATTCGGAATGCCGTACGGCCTTCGGCGTGACCGCGGCGGGTTTGAGCACCGTCACCGTGGCGGTCGCGAGGACGGCGCTGATGCGGAACGCGTCGGATGTCACGGTGTCTGCTTCCAGTCGTTCCAGTCGTTCCGGGCGGTGGGGGCATCAGCCTGCCACCGGCCTGTGACACGCGGCGGAAGTGCCTTCGCGTCGGGTGCCACCCACGGCCCGGTCACGTACGACGTGGAGCGCTCGTCGCCGCGTCTGCCCCTGACCGCGGTGGGCGCGCCGCGAGCCCTCTTCGCCGAGGGCTTCTTGGACGACGCCGCGCTGGTGGGCCGCCTCGTGCCCGGGTACGGCGTCCTCGCCGCCCTGGCGCTGTTCGCCGCCCAGGCGGTCTTCAGCCGCTGGTGGCTGGAGCGGCACCGCTACGGGCCGGTCGAGTGGGTGCTCCGCGCGGTCACCCTGGCCCGGTGGCCGCGCTGACAGGAGACGCGGGCCGCCAAGAGGTCCCTACAAGGCACAGCCCCCGGGTCGGTGACCTGGGGCTTTGCCGTGGAGCGGAGACGGGAATCGAACCCGCGCCCTAAGCTGGGGAATCACCGCCGCTCGGAGGCGCCGCATTCACCGGCGAGGGCGGTACGGGCCCGCCGGCGTCCTTCGTCGCCGCGCCCGCCCCCCCCGCCGTGAATCCGCGAATCCGTGGATCACTCACCTCAGCACCAGGAGAACCCGTGACCGACAGCAAGAACATCAACAACCCCGTGGGCCAGGGCGGTGGCCAGCGCAAGAGACTGTCCCGCGCCGAGCGGCAGAACAACGGTCCGCATCGCAACTTCGACCGTCAGAATGCCGCCGACCGCAAGGCGGAGCTGGTGCGCAAGATGCGTGAGAAGACGCATGGGGCCGAGGACGCCGGGCAGGCGGACGACGGCACCGCGCAGAGCTGACGACGGCGCGCCGGCCGGGCCGCGCGGCGGCGGATCAGATCCACTCCCGCCGCGCCGCGCGCGGTGGCGCTACGCCCGCCGGCGGCCCGCCCGCAGGCCGGTGTACGCCGCCCCGGCCCACAGCACGGCCGCGCAGCCGATGCCCGGCACGGACTGCCAGACGTTCTCGGTCGCGTCCGGCAGCAGCGTGGCCAGCGCCGCGAGGCCGATGGTGGCCAGCATCGCGGCGCCGACCCACCGCAGCATCGGGACGCGCAGGCTCCGGGCCATCGGGAAGAAATGCGCGCCGACGACCAGAGCCGACCAGGTCGGCATCAGCTCCGGGCGGTGCAGGCCGGTGCGTATGCAGTTGTTGCCCGCGCCGAGGGCGACGGCCTCGACCAGGACGACGGTGAGCGCACCGCAATGGCTGGCTGCTCCAATAGCAACGGGCGAGGTGGCGGCCCCGGTGAGTGGAGCGCGGTCAGGGGTGCGACGGCCGCGAGAGATCTGGGTAACACAAAAGGCCCAGGTCGCCGACCTGGGCCTTCGTTCAAGAGCGGATGACGGGAATCGAACCCGCAGGCATAGCGCACCGCTCCGTCGGCGGGGAAGGGCGCCGGCCCGTCGCCGGTCGGGTTCAGCCATTCGCGACAGCCCCCGACAGGTCCGGACAACGACGAAGGCCCCGGTCGCTGACCGGGCCGTGGCCGAAGTCATGTACCAGGACATGGCCCCGTACGGAGGCTGGAAGGCCGTTGTCCGCGACCACGACCCCGGAACGGGTACGGCGGTGATGCCGGCGCCGGCCCGAGCCGTGACGGAGTCGCGAAGCCGTCGTAAATGCGCTGCGCGAAGCGGGTGTCCCACGTCGTTGCGGCCGACGTTCTTGGTCGGTGGGTCGATCATCAGGAAGGTCGGCGGGTCGCCGTCGTGGTTGGTGAGCAGGTAACGCAGCAGTTGATGTGGTAGCCGACGGTGACCGCGGCGCGAGTACCGCCCCGCCCCAGCCCGGGACTCGCCGCTGCCCGCTCCGGCCGTATGGCGGCCGGCCGTGGGTTGGGCCGGGAATGGTCTTGAGGTGCGGACTTTCTTGCTCTCTTACCTCTGCCGTCCGCTGGTCACCCCCGCTGCCCGCACCCCGCGGCGCGGCCTTTCGGCCGGCGGATTCCAGGGAAGGCCGCCCTCGGTGGCTCACGGCCGACACCGCTGCCGTGCGGGCTTCACCGCTGTGCGGGAACCTGTCCCCCGCGGCTGACCGCTGTGGCGGGCTGGGGCCGACCGTCACAGCGACGGCCCGCCGACCGCCCGGCGCTTCGGGCGGGTGGCGTCGACCTGGTCAGGCCCCGACTACTGCCGGCATCGGTCGTCCTTGTCTCAGGCCTTCTCCGGGGGCGTGCCCGATTCGGCGGCACGCCGGTACTCGGCGTTGATGCGCTGGGCCTCCTCGAGCTGGTCCTCGAGGATGATGATGCGGCAGGCGGCCTCGATCGGGGTTCCCTGGTCGACGAGTTCGCGGGCGCGGGCGGCGATGCGGAGCTGATAGCGGGAGTAGCGACGGTGGCCACCCTCGGAGCGCAGCGGCGTGATCAGGCGAGCTTCGCCGATCGCACGGAGAAAGCCCTGGGTGGCACCGATCATCTCGGCAGCTCTGCCCATGGTGTAGGCGGGGTAATCGTCGTCGTCGAGACGGTCGTACGAGTCGTCTGCTGTCATTTGCACCTCTCCGTGAAACGCATAGAGGGGCCCTGGTGCCAGTACTGGCACCAGGGCCCTGAAGGAACTACTACACCACCTGCCGGCCCTGATGAAGCGCCGGCCTTCTGTGTCCGCTCACCCGGCCTGGTCGCTGCCGGGGTGCGGGGATCGCAGTTGCTTGACCGAAGACCACCTCACTATCGATGTCCTGCGGTACCCGGACTCGAGACCTCCGTCCGGGCGATCCTGATGGCGCCGCGTTCCTCCACTTCCCTCGGTGATCGACTTCTTGCCGTGCGGATACCGCGTACTGCTGGTGACACGTACGACACAGCGACCTGAGGGAGCGTCACCGTTGCCGCGCCCTGGTGCGCGCGTCCGCAGCCCGACGCCTTCACCAGGGGTACCGCCCTGCTGCTCTCACGGGTACCGCTTCCACCATGACCGCGATCCCGCACATGGAGGCCCCTGCTCACTCCGGGCCGCCCAGTCCGGCCGCCAGTTCCGTCGCCATCCCACGAAAAGCCCTGGCTTCGAAACTCCACGGCCGCACTGTCCTGATCACTGCGACTACCTGTACCGCTTGCCGGCAGTTCATCTCTGCCGACCCCATTGTCTCCGTGGGTTACGAGAAGAAACATAGGCCATCACTTCGCCAATGTCTACCTTGGCCGTGTTAGATATTCGCGTGTCCGGCCAGGAGGTAGGGGGCGGCGGGCGGGAGCGTCCAGTGATCGCGAAGGCGTGCCGCCGCTGCGATGCGTGCGCCCTGCCGGGAGGACGACCGGCGGGCGGGGGGAGGCCGCTCGTAGGATCGCTCTCATGTCGAAGACTGACGAGCTGCTTGTTGAAGTCGCCAGGCTGATCGAATCCGGGCAGAGCAACCAGATGTCCCTGACCGTCGTCACCGGGGGTGCTGTCATCACGGGTCGGCTGGCGCCCGAAGCGGTGTGGCGGCAGCGGGTCTCGGAGGTTCTGGCGGACTCCGAACGCCTGGCCGAGTTCTCCGCCGCCTTCGCCGCCGGGGGCGGGCACGAGCCGCCCACGCACCTGCACTTTCACATGGCCCGGATTCTGCAGGGCATGGTGGGGATCCCCGAGACGGGCGGAATGTACCGGGTCTCGATCGCGGACATCAGCGCCTGGACCATGGGCGACGTCACGTACTTCGATCACTGACCTCGCGCGAGGCACAGCTCCGTACGGGCCGTACTTCCCCGAAGGCGCCGATATGTCCGTCCACGACCGGGAACACCTCGGTGCAGTCGCAGCCGGGCTCAACGGCCGCACACGCGAAACGCTCGGCTGGGAAACCCCGGCCGAGCGCTTGCGTCAACTGCTCACGGACTGAGCAGCGCGATCTCGTGTGGCGACGATCCTGTGCTGCGACGATTCCTGGAGACCGCCATACCGGTCGAGCCTTCACGGCTGCCCGGGAGTCAGGTCATGGCCGCCCCGTGGGTCCGGTCAGGCCGCCGGGGCACCGGGCGGCGAGGCGTACCGGACGGGGGTGGGGGCGGGGGCATAGGCAGGCGCGGTGCTCTGAGGGAGGCCGCGACAGGTGAAGCCGAGTTTGGTCATGGCGAGGACGACTTCACGGGCGGTGAAGTCGCGGCGGTCCTGACGGGTGAGGACCTGGCCGACCTGCTTGACGGGATAGGTATGGTGCCCGATCGTCACGGACTCCCCGGCGATCTCCTCGGGCTGGATGCCGTGCATGGAGTCCAGGACGCCGCTCTTGGTGAGCTCGAAGGGAAAGCGTGCGATGACACAGCGCATGATGCCTCACAGGGGGAGGGGAAAGGGGATGGTTCCGTCGTCGTGGGCGGTTTGTACGGGGACGGGGGTCGGTGCGGGGGTGCCCGAGATGTCGTTCTGTTCACCTGGGACGGGTGGGGCGGGGAGCCCGCGGACACGCAGGGGTCGACCGGCCGTCACAGGGGCCGCCGAGGTGAACGGCCGCGGTCGTCGGAGAGGTCGCGCAACTGGAGCCGGTCCGTGTACGCGGGGCTGTCGCGGACGGTGGCGAGTTGGGTTCGGGTGACGAGGCCGGTGCGCTGATCGTCGTTGTCGCAGACGAGGAGGAGTTCGGTGCGGGCTCCGGCCATGACGGCCAGGGCCACCTCCACGGTCATGTCGTCGCACACCTGCGGTCCGGGCGTGTCCGCGGTGTCGGTGCCCGTCGGGCGGGGCTGCATCTGGACCAGTGTCACAACGTGCCTCCTGAGGAGATGAGTCGGCTTCCGGGTCACGCGGCGCTCAGGCCGCCGTGCCGGCGGAACGCCGCTTGCCGGAGCGCCTCGACGGCGGGGCGGAAGCGCGTCGACCGTGAAGCTCCGGCTCGCGCGGTACGGCCGCCGCGGTGGAGGTGATCCTTGTGGCCGGCCGGCGAGACCACGTTGACGACGACGAGCTGCCGTGCATTCGGGGGTTCATCCGGAACCTTCCTGATGCGGCGCGTAGCGAGAATTTCGGCAGAGAAGAATGCGCCGAAATTGCCGGAGTGGACGAATGCGCATGCGGAAATCAGGCGATGCGGGTTCGTGGGCAGCAAGCCGATCAGCGGTGGGCGGGGATGACGGCCGAGGTGCACGTGGTGTGGTGCACGTGGAGGTCGCGCGAAATGCATGCAGCTGGGGCCCGCACCCCGAAGGATGCGGGCCCCAGCTACGTATTACGCGTCAGCGTCAGGCGGGAACGATGTTCTCGGCCGTCGGGCCCTTCTGGCCCTGCGCGATGTCGAAGGAGACCTTCTGCCCCTCCTGGAGCTCGCGGAAGCCCTGGGAGGCGATGTTCGAGTAGTGGGCGAACACGTCAGGGCCGCCACCATCCTGCTCGATGAAGCCGAATCCCTTTTCCGCGTTGAACCACTTCACAGTGCCAGTAGCCATGTCATTTCTCCTTTGGGCAGTGCAGCGGCATCCACACTTTGTGGATACCGTGTCGCCGCGATGATTCCCTGCCCGGAAAATGACCGGAATGCAAAACGCTTCCCTTCGGCATGCGACCGACGGGGCGCCCTAGGTTTCGGGTACCAAAACTGCAACTGATTCGACAGTAGCATGTCGATGCCTTCCGTGCGTGATCCGAATTCATACCCGCGTGGTGCCGGGAGAAACTCTCTCGGTAATGCTGGCGAGAATCTCGGTCGGCGAGTTCAGGTATTCGCTCTTCCGAATGCGACGTTCGGCCGTCCGGCTCACCCCGGCTCGGCCTCCTCGTGACCGCCTCGCCCATCGGCCCCCGGAGGCCATCCCCGGCGGAACCAGGGGCGAGAGGTGCTGTGCGGCCTTGACGGCGCGCACTCAGGCGGTCGAGCGGGGCGGCGCGGAGGCACGCGGGCTCTGAGAGGTCTGGGCAACGACGAAGGCCCAGGTCGCTGACCTGGGCCTTCGTTCACGAGCGGATGACGGGAATCGAACCCGCGCTATAAGCTTGGGAATCACGACGTCCTGGGCGCCAATAGGGCCTCTGACCTGCGGACAAGCCTCTTCGCAGGACGTTCCGAGGGGTTCCGCCCGCACCCCTGGTGACCGCTGTTCACCGCTGTTCACCGCCTTGAAGGGCACGGATGGGGCACGTGACAGATCTCCTGTCGAAGTCCACGGGCATCGAAGTCTCCAGTCGGCAGGACGCCCGGGGAGACGCTCTCCCTCACAGCCGGTCCCACTCGGTGCGCGGTCCCGGCGGTCCCGGAGGACAGCGGTCGCGTCGTAGGTGTCCGTCTGCCTCGTTCGGGTGGAATCTTTCCCCCTTGCCGGGGATCGGTGCTGGTCACATGGGGTGAGAGGGGCGCGTGGCTCGTTCCCCGGCCCCGGGCGGGAGGCGTTGATGGGGACGTGAGTACTTCAAGCGCCGCCCCGCTGCGGGCGTTGCTGGCCTCGGCAGCCGACGACGGCTGCACCGGCCTCATCCTGGACACCTCCCGGGTCGCCTTCCGCGACTCCGGCTTCCTGGCCGTCCTCGACTGGTGGCCCCGGCAGGGGCGCCGCCTCAGACTCGCGAACCGCTCCCGGGCCGTTCGGCACCTTCTGGCCGCCGCTGCGCCAGCACGGCGGCGGCGGGCCCATGCCGGCTCCCCGACGGCGGCGGGCCGGTCATGACGTTCGTACTCCTGACCCGCGTCCCGATGCCCGCAGCGGTTCTCCTTGCGCATGGGGAGCCTCGCGAACCGGGGCACCGCCGTCCCGCCCCACCTCCGCGACCCGCACCTCGCAGGACTCTGATCCACTGCCGCCTGGCGCCGCCGCTCCTCCGTGCCATGCAACAGCCGACGGAAGGGGTGGGGGCCGCGGCAGCGCGCGGGCCCCGACGGCGGATCTCCGGGCCGGCGCCGACTGGCGTCGGCGTACCGGCCGGTGCCACGTCGGGTGCGCGGGCTTGGCGGTGGTCGTCACAACGGCCCCGGCGCATTCACTCCGTCGGGGCCGCCCTTCCGGATCGTCACACGTGAGCGTGCTCGATCCGTGTTCAATTGTAGGACTTCTCGGCCGGGCGGGCCGGGAGGCGAGAGCGGGCCGCCGGGGTAGCCCGGCTCAGCCGCGCTCTTGTTCCTCGGCCTCCATACGGCGGATTCCCTGGTGGGTGAGGGAGACCATCGCGGGCGTGTTGCCCGGTTCCCAGTCGACGGTGATCAGGCCCTCGCCGGCGAGGTAGGCGCAGGCGGCGGCCAGGTCTTCCTCCGGGATACGCAGGTCGTTGCGCAGCTTCCGTCCCGTGATGCCGAGGAGCCGGTTTCCTTCGGTGGCTTCGTAGAGGGCGGTCAGGACCCGCTCGCGGTAGAGCTGTCGCTCGTGGAGTGTGGCCATGACCGAGTCCTTTCGTCGTGTGAAGGCCCGGTTCCGTTCAGATTTCGTCGACGTGGGTGCCGGTGAGAGGGGACGATCTGCTGGTGGTGAGCCAGGAGCGGGCGGGCTCTGCGGCGGTTTCGGTGTCGACGGTGAGGTGGAGCCGGGTGCCGCCTTCGGGAGCGGGGTAGCTGCGCTGTTCCGTCCCGGCGAACGAGCGGCGGATCACCTCGGCGACCGTGCGGGCGGCTTCGGGGGTGGCGGCGACGATGCGGATCTCGGCCTGTCCGGCCGAGGGCAGGGCCGCGGTGTCGGTGCGGTACAAGGGGTGTGGTCCCTTCGCGGGTGAGCGAGAGACCGGCGGGTGGGTTGTCCCGGGTGTGGGGTGCCCCACCCGCGGCCTTCGGTCGGAGGAGTGGTCTCTGGAGCGGTCAGGGCCAGGTGCCCATGGCCCTGCGGCGGGCAGCTTGCTCTGTCGGCGTGTGGGGGCTGTGACCGGGCGGTCGGACGATGGCCGGGAAGGGGTCGCTGTAGTGGCGGGCGGCGATGCGTGCCTCGTGCTGGGCGTTGAGCCGGTGGACAAGGCGCGTGCCGAACGTGATCAGCACAGCGACGGCCGCGAGCGCGATCAGGGTCTCCATGTCGTCACCACCGCGTGTTCTTCGGCAGCGGAATCATCCGCGCGCCGACGACCGGGTGCCGGAGGGGCGGCAGGGCGGCCCCTCCGTCCGTCTCCCAGGCGTCCTCGCTGCTGCGGGCGTCGCGCATACGGCGGCCGGTCGCGGCTTCGTCGGACATCAGGACACCAGCTGTGAGGACACTGCCGGGGACCGCGGCGGCCGCCATGAGCCGGGTGGCTGCGGCGGGTTCGGTCTCGGGCGGTATCACCAGCAGGTCGACCCGGCCGACTGTGTAGGAGAGAAGGATCATCTTGTCGGGATCCTGTTCGGTGAACCAGCCGACGTGCACGGTATGCCCGGTGGCAGGAACCTTGTGCGGGACGACGGGCCAGCGGGTGGGGTTCACCGTGGCGCGTGTGATGCGTCCGAAGTGGTGCTCTTCCAGCGCGTCGACCAGGGGTGGAAGCTCAGCGGCGAGGTCACGCGAGCGAGGCCACCAGGCGCCGTCCAGGAGACCGGCGAGTGTGGTCTTCGGCGTCAGCGAAAGGCGCGCCGAATGCGAGGGTGCGAGGGTGGTGGTCATGATCGCGGACCCGTCTCCGGGTCGCCCTGCAGGGCGACCCAGTGTCTTGATCGCCGGAAACGACGTCCGCGTGGGAGCGGGTGTTCGAGTTACTCCCGGTACCTTCAGCCTACTCCGCGCCGGGGGCGGACGAGCGGTCTCCGTCCAGCCGCTTTCCCGGGCCGGGAGCATCCGCCCAGGTCGGCGGTCGCGGGCGTGACCGCGGGCACGCGCGTACCGTGACGCCTCGGCGGTGTCTCGCCGGCCATGAGGTGCCGGCAGCCCCGCGCGGACAGGCGGACCACCAGGGGTGAATCCGGCAGCTCCTGCCGGACGAGTTCCACCGAGTGGTCAAGCCCCGGCACGGACCTGCTCCGGCGGCAGACCGCGCGGTGCCTCGGAGGCGTTCCCGACGGTGCGTGGTGGCCCCGTTCCCGGGATGTCGCGACCGAACTGCCCGCCTGGCAGAGGTGCTCACCCTCGCACCTCAGCCCCCTCACGGACATCGGCCTGGACACGCGCGCCCGGCAGGGCCCTCATCACCCTTGGCCACGAAGACCACTTCGCCCTCTTGGCGGTGCCCCCGGGCACGCCACCCGACGCCGTGGCTCGTGCGGTCGACGTCGGCAACCTCACCTTGCGGCACGTCCCTCCGTCACCCGCGCCACTCGACCAGGAGGAGCGTGGAGTCGTCCGAAGTGGCTTCGCCGCGTGCCCGTTTGAGGGTGTGGGACAGGTCCCGCGCCACCGCGTGTACCTCCCGGTCCGCCCTGTCCAGCTGATTCACCCAGCCGATCAGTTGGTCCTCGCCGAACTCCTCCTCGCCGCTCTCGTGTTCCTCGATCAGCCCGTCGGTGAAGCAGAGGATCCGGTCCCCGGGTTCGAGCGCCACTTCGCTGACCCGTGGCTGGTCTCCGCCGAAGCCGACGGGGAGGGTGGTGGGGCTGTTCAGGCGGCGTACGACGCGGTGGTCGCGGATCAGCAGGGGGGCGGGGTGTCCGGCATTGACCCACTGGAGGCGGCCGGTTCCGGTGTCGAGCCGGAGCATCTGCGCGGTGACGAAGTGGTCGGGGGCGAACTGCTCGGCGACGGCCCGGTCCATGAAGAGATAGATCTCGGACAGCTCGACGCTGATGCGGCGGGCGTGCCGGTACGCGCCGATGGCGACGGTCGCCATGGTCGCCGCGTCCAGGCCGTGGCCCATGGCGTCGATCATGGCGAGGTGGAGGACGTCCCCGTTCAGGGCGTAGTCGAAGCTGTCGCCGGCCACGTCGTAGGCGGGTTCCAGGACTCCGGCGACTGCGACGCGGGACATCCTCATGGCGAGCGGTGGCAGGAGGGACCACTGGATCTCGGCGGCGACGCTCATCGGTTCGCCGCGCCGGGCCTGGAAGAAGAGGTCGGTGTAGCCGTTCTTGGTCTGCAGCGTGGCGGCGGCCAGGGCCGCGAGCCTGCGCAGGAGGCGGCGGGCGTCGTCGGCGACCGCGTCCAGGGTGACGGCCAGGACGCCTGCCTGGTCGCCACCGTCCAGCAGCGGGGCATGGACCCGTACGCCGTCGGCCACCGGCACCTCGACCGCGCGCGAGGTGAGGAAGCAGCGGCCGGCCTCCGTACCGTCGATGGGCACGGGATCGCCGTCCTCCAGTCCGTCCCCGGCGAGGGGGACCAGATTCCGCTGCCCGTAGTCCTGGAGCAGGATCCGCACCTCGCGGCCCCCCATCCGGGCGACCGTGTCGGCGAGGGCCGGCCCGACCCGGTCGGGCGGCAGCCTGTGGACTTGGTCCAGGAGCCCGCCCAGCAGCATCTCCCCGAAGCTCTCCGCGCGGTCGGGATCCCCGTCGTCTTCGTGGCGTCCGACGGTCATCCGGGGCCTCCAGGCAAGCAGCGGGGCGGCACGTCCTGTATCCGTTGCCGGGGGGCCGGATCGGACGGCAAAGCGGTGTGGCTTCCAGGATGCTCCGCGGCGGCCGGGGCCGCCACGCGCGCCCGCCGGCTCCGGCCGCCCGGTCAGGGTTCCCAGGCGTGGAGCCCGGTACCGCTCAAGGGCCGGCTGGTGGCCAGTCGGGACCGTCCCGGCCCGGCGGTGCGGGTGGCGTCGACGGCGAGATGGAGGCGGGTGCCCTTGCCCCGGGCGGGGTAGCCGCGCTGCTCCCCGCCGACGGGACGGTGGCGCAGGATGTCGGCCACTCCGCGGGAGGCGGAGCCGATCCGGATTTCGGCATACCCCTGGCAGCGGGGCCTCGGCTTCCGGCTCGTTGCGGTCCAGAGCGGCACCGTCCTTCCCGCCCTTGCCCGGACGACCGAAGTCAGGCGGTACGTCTCCGTACGCGCACGGTACGTCCGAAGCCCGGGCGCCGATCGGTTCCCCAGCGGAGGGCTGCGCGCCCGCACGTCCCCCGGGGTACGGTGAAAGCGCGGGGCCGCCGCCCCGCCCGCCGGCCCGGCGTCCGCTGTGGCACCGGCCGGGCGGAAGCGGCACCACCCGTGGACGGGCGGACCACCATGACCGACGCAAACGTTTTCCCCCACCAGGTCCCCGCGCCCCCGCGCCTCCTGCCGGACGAGATCCACCGCTCGGTCGAACCGGGCGCCGCGCTGCTCCGGATGGAGACGACGGGGTCCCGGCAGAGCCTTCTGGACGGCGCGTGGTGGCCGCGCTCGCGTGACGTCGAGCGGGAGGTCCCGCCGCTGCTCACCGCCCTGACCGAGTACCTCGGGCCCGTCACCCGGGTCGGCCTGGACGCCTCCGCCTGGAACGGCATCCCGACCCGCCTCGTCGTCGACGGCCGGGTCGTGCACCTCGATTCCTTCCCCGTCGGCGACGACACCGTCCTGATCACCCGCGGTGACAACGACCACTTCTCCTTGATGGTCGTCCCACCGGACACACCACCGCAGGCCGCCCGCACGGCCATGGCACGCGCCGTCGACGCCGACAACGCCAGTCAGGCCGCCGAGATCCTCCTCGCCGGGCCGCCTCGGTCGGCGGGTCCGCCGACCGGGGCGGCCTGATCAGAGGCCGACCGGGGCGGCCTGATCAGAGAGGGCAAGGCTCAGACGAAGCCGGAGGCGCCGCGGTCCGTCGCGAGGAGGACGAGGGGGAACAGACGCAGAGTGCCCGTGATCTCGAACAGGCGCCGGATCTGGAAGGGAAGCGGCCCGACGAGGACGAGCCCGGCGGGTCCGCGACGCGCCTCGACCAGTGCGTCGAGGAAGGTGGAGTCCCCGAAGCCCACCCGGGAGACATCGAGCAGGATCCGCTCGGCGTCGTCCCGGCGGGCATCGCCGAGCGCTTCGCGCAGGCAAGGGACGGTGTCGGAGTCGAACTCGCCCGCCGCGCGGAGGAACCACGTCGAGGGTGTCTCGCTGCCCGCACGCTCGACGCGTGCGTATCCGTTCACCGCTCGGTAGACGCGCCGCGTGGAGTGAAGGGAGACACGCGGCGCCTCGCTGCTCGGGATCCGTGGGTTGTTCGCTTCCATCACGATCAGACCCCCTCACCGGTGTGAGCTGGTCGGAGGATCCGCCGGTTGCTTCTCCAGTGTGCATCCCCGCGGCATCGTCTGTCAGCGGCGGAGGTCGATCCGGGCATGGACGGTCTTGCCGCTCCCGTGGCACACCACGGTCGGCTCGCTGGTCAGACGGGCGATGATGCCCCAGCCGTATCCGCCGTCCCCGTCAGGGCTCGGGCTCCTGGGGACGCGGTGGTTCGCGGCTGTGATCGCTCACGTCGATGTCCATGGCGTCCGGTCGCAGGGCGAGGTCCACGGAGCATCCGCCCCCGGCATGACGCACGGCGTTGCTCACCGGTTCGCTGACCACCAGCATCGCGTCGGCCTCGGTCACCTCGCTGACCGCCTTGCCCGCCAGGAGGGCATCGGCCACGAGGCCGTGCATCTCGCGGCGTGCCTCGGCGGCGGCCCACGGGCCACGGATGGTGCGGTGCCGTCGAATCGAGGCCGCCATGTCGGTCCTCTCCGCGAGCGAGTGCGCCGGCTCTTACGGGGCCGTCTGCCCGCATTCGGGCTCGTGGGGACGTCGGGTGGTGCGCCGTGAGACGTCGTGCGAACCGGCGCGCGGCTTCTGACGGAGGGCATGACCCGCCGGCAGGCCGGCCCGTCCGATGTTCCGCGGCCGAAGGCTCCCCTGACCATGAAACGCGCCTCCGCGCCGAGACGGCTCCGGGAGGGGGCGGCCCGTATGCGGACCGTTCTGCCCCTGCCCCGGGCCGGGAACCCGCGCGATGCTGGGAAGGAGGAGGACTCGTCGCACGTACAGGATCCGCGCAGTCCTCCGGGTGACCTGGAGAAGTCCTCTTCTTGTCGCCGCCGTCGGCGGGCCTCGCGCGGGCGTGACGTGGTCCTCGTTCTGAGGAGCGGTGTCGTGGGAGTGTTGATCGTGGTTCTGATCGTGCTGGCCGTGATCGCCCTGGTGGGGCTGGCGATGGCCGTCAAGATCGTCAGGCAGTACGAGAAGGGCGTGCTGTTCCGTTTCGGCCGGCTGATCGGTGTCCGGGAGCCGGGGCTGCGGCTGATCGTGCCGTTCGTGGACGTTCTGCACCGGGTGTCGTTGCGGATCGTCACCATGCCCATCCAGTCCCAGGGGATCATCACCCGCGACAACGTCAGCGTCGACGTCTCCGCGGTCGCCTACTACCGCGTCGTCGACGCCGTGAAGTCGGTCATCGCCGTCGAGAACGTCAGCGCGGCCATCAACCAGATCGCCCAGACCACCCTGCGCAAGGTCGTCGGACAGCACACCCTGGACGAGACCCTCTCGGAGACCGACCGCATCAACGTCGACATCCGCGAGATCCTCGACATCACCACCGCCGACTGGGGCGTCGAGGTCACCCTGGTCGAGCTGAAGGACATCCAGCTGCCCGAGAGCATGAAGCGCGCCATGGCCCGCCAGGCAGAGGCGGAGCGGGAGAAGAGGGCCAAGATCATCAGCGCCGAGGGCGAATCGATGGCCGCGGCGGCACTCGGCGACGCCTCCGACACCATGATGTCCCACCCGCTCGCCCTCCAGCTCCGCAACCTGCAGAGCCTGGTCGAGATCGGGGTGGACAAGAACAGCACCGTCGTCTTCCCCGCCCCTCTCATGAGCACCATCGGCGAACTCGGCACCTTCCTGGCCCGCGAAACGGCCGCCGCCGCACAGCAGGACAAGACTCCGGCGGACATCACCGAGGACACCGCTGTGCGGTCTCCAGCGGACGTATCCGCCAAGCCCTCCTGACGGCCGGAGCGGCCGCCCCGAAGACCCCGGGCACGGGAGGCGCCGACCGTGCAGCGCTCCTGAGCGGAGCCCGAGGCCACCGCGCCCGCGACCGGTCCCCGGAGTACGCCCGGGTCACGTGCCGTCCGCCGGTCCGCGGGTCCGGGAGGACCGGGGAAGCCGTTCCGATATCCCGGACGGTGGCTTCCGGCCGGAGAACGAGAGAGGGTGGAAGCAGCCCCTCGGCGGGCAGACAGGCGCGTTCCCCGTTCCGTCCCGTCCCGGCACCGCCACGGCACACCGCCGCTCGGATCACGCCCACCGGACGCACGAGACCAGGCGTTCCCACGGCCGGTACCTACGCGCTGATCAGTCCCGACGGACTGCACTTCCACGAAGGCGTTCCCGGCACGCCGGTCCGGATCGGCGGCCTGCCCCGCACGACTCCCTCCACCTTCAGCATCCAGCACGCCGGCTGGGGCGGCCCCGGCCTCCGGCCACACCGCCGCCGCTGACGGCCCCGTCGGCGCCCACCGCTTCAACCGCGTCGCCTCGTCGGTCGCGTCCGTGCTGGGCGGGCCCGACCAGAGCATCCTCGACGGCCTGGTCATCTGGGGGGAACGGGATGAGCCCGGCTCAGGACCAGCCATTCCCTGCGGTCTCACCGAAGCGCAACAGCACCTCATCCAGGACGTGCACCAAGCCGTCCTCAAGGACGCCGGCATCGACGGGCGCGGAGAAAGGAACTGACCGACCGAGGCGGCCTTCTGCTCCGGGCCGCATGGAGAGGTCGGGCGACAACGACGAAGCCCCAGGTCGCAGACCTGGGGCTTCACAGAAGAGCGGATGACGGGAATCGAACCCGCGCTATAAGCTTGGGAAGCTCATGTTCTACCATTAAACTACATCCGCATACATGCCGCTCGAAGATCGAAGCCGCATCGTCGCACACTGTACCCCATCCCACATCTCGGGTGAAGTTCCGACACACCGGGTGCCGGGTCGGGCGGGGTCCTGTTGATCCCCTAATGTGGCTGTCTCGTCCACCACTTGTCGGGGAAGGGACTTGATGGGTTCGATGGAGCGCACCGTCGTCCGTTGTGCCGAGGGGCACGTGTTCAGTACCGCTTCGTTCCCGCTGCAGCGGCTCGGGGCCGGGCGGCTGGGGCCGGGGCGGCTGATCCGCTGTCCACAGTGCGCGCGCTTGCGGCATGCCGTGCGGCTGGAGCTCGAGCAGCGCTGAGGTAGAGGTTATCCGGGGCGTGGGGCCTTCCCGATTGGGGGAGCTCCGCGCCCTCTGCGTATCGTGGGAGGGTGCTTCTCTCAGACAAGGACATCCGGGCCGAGATCGACGCAGGCCGGGTGCGTATCGACCCGTACGACGAATCCATGGTGCAGCCCTCGAGCATCGACGTGCGGCTTGACCGCTTCTTCCGGGTGTTCGAGAACCACCGCTACCCGCACATCGACCCCGCGGTCGAGCAGGCCGACCTGACCCGCCAGGTCGAGCCGGAGGGCGACGAGGCGTTCATCCTGCACCCGGGCGAGTTCGTGCTCGCCTCGACCTACGAGGTCATCTCGCTGCCGGACGACATCGCCTCCCGCCTGGAGGGGAAGAGCTCGCTCGGGCGGCTCGGTCTGGTGACGCACTCGACGGCCGGGTTCATCGACCCCGGTTTCTCGGGGCACGTGACCCTGGAGCTGTCCAACCTCGCCACCCTGCCGATCAAGCTCTGGCCGGGGATGAAGATCGGGCAGCTGTGCATGTTCCGGCTCAGCTCGCCGGCCGAGCACCCTTACGGGAGCGAGCGCTACGGGTCCCGGTACCAGGGCCAGCGGGGGCCGACGGCCTCCCGTTCCTTCTTGAACTTTCATCGGACCCAGGTGTGAGGCAGCCGGCATGACTGAAGTACGCGAGAACCTGACGTACGAGGGCTTCGGCCTCGCCGTCCGTGAGCTGGCCCAGACGATCGCCGACGACGGCTACGAGCCCGACGTCGTGCTGTCCATCGCCCGCGGCGGTGTCTTCGTCGCCGGCGGTCTGGCCTATGCCCTGGACTGCAAGAACATCCACCTCGTGAACGTCGAGTTCTACACCGGCGTCGGCACCACGCTCGAGATGCCGGTCATGCTCGCGCCCGTCCCGAACGCGATCGACTTCTCCGACAAGAAGGTCCTGATCGCCGACGACGTCGCCGACACCGGCAAGACGCTCAAGCTCGTGCACGACTTCTGCAAGGACCACGTCGCCGAGGTCCGCTCCGCCGTCGTCTACGAGAAGTCGCACTCGCTCGTGAAGTGCGAGTACGTGTGGAAGAAGACCGATGACTGGATCAACTTCCCGTGGTCTGTTCAGCCGCCCGTGGTTAGCCGCGCGGGCCAGGTCCTCGACGCCTGACGCGGGCTCCCCGAGACATGCGAAGGGGCCCTGCCGGAACGTTCCGGCAGGGCCCCTTCGTCGTTGCACGCGTCAATGAAGCGGGCCGTATCGGGCGGCCGTCCTACAACGTGCCCAGCTTGATCAGGCTCAGCAGCGCCACCAGCTGGATCGCCGACGCGCCCAGCGCCTTCGGCCACGGCAGGTCGTGCGAGCGGCTCACCATGGTCGTGAACAGCGCGCCCGCCGCCAGCCAGGTCAGCCAGCCGAGGACCTGGACCACCGCGTTGTCGCCGCCCATGAAGAGGGCCACGAGCAGGCGCGGCGCGTCCGTGATCGACATGATCAGCATGGACAGGCCGACGGTCGGCTGCCAGGAGCCGTCGCCGCCGAGCTGGCGGGCCAGCGTGTGGGTGACCATGCCGAGGACCAGGCCACCGATGACGAAGCCGACGCCGGTCAGCAGGATGTACGGGACGACCGTGGACAGCGTCGCGTTGATCGCGTCCTCGCGGGCCTGGTCGAAGCCGAACACCGCGAGCAGGCCGTACAGGAACGTGACGGCGAGCGCCGGGCCCCAGACCGCGTGGTCCCGCATCTGCAGGAACGTATCGGCCGGGCGCGTCACGATGCCGCTCAGCAGCGCCTTCCAGGGCAGCCGCGGGCCGACCGGGACGGGCGCGCCGCCGGCCTCGTACGTGCCGCCGGCCTGGTACGCGCCGGCCTGCCCGTACGGGTCCTCGTTGATGCTGAAGGCCTGGGTGTGCCCCGGGTTGTTCGCCGCGTAGTTCTGCTGCGGGTGGTGCGGTGCCTGCGGGGCGTACGGGTCGCCGAAGTACTCCGGCTCGCCGTGCGCGGGCCCGCCGCCCTGCTGCTGCCCCTGCGGCTGTCCCCACTGCACCGGCTGCTGCCGTGGCTGTTGCCGCGGTTGCTGCTGTTGCTGCGGGTACGACGGCGGGGGCGCCTGGTACCCGTACGGCGCCTGCTGCGGTTGCTGCGGTTGCTGTCGCGGGGGGCCGCCTGCCCGGCCGCGTCCGTTCCTGAATCCAGCCACGTGCATGAACGTACCCCGTCCGGGCGTGACCTGGGCCTTCCGGGGCAGAGTGCGGCAGAGCTGTGACATCCCCTAGGGGGTTGCTCCGGGCACCCAGGGGACTTCCCCGAGCCGCCCGGGAGAGGTTCCCGAGCAGGTTCCCGAGCTGCCCCGAGGACATCCCTGAGCAGCGAGAAGGGCCCTGTCCGCGCTCTTCGCGCGGGCAGGGCCCCTCTTGTCGTTCTACGCGCCGTACGGCCTTACGCGGCCGGCTCCGGCTCCGGAGCGTCCGCCGGGGCGCCCTCCGGGTCCGCGGGCGTCTTCACCGAGTCGAGGAGCAGCTGCGCCACGTCCACGACCTGGAGGCTCTCCTTGGCCGCGCCCTCGTTCTTCTTGCCGTTCACGGAGTCCGTGAGCATGACGAGGCAGAACGGGCAGGCGGTGGAGACGATGTCCGGGTTGAGGGACAGGGCCTCGTCGACGCGCTCGGTGTTGATGCGCTTGCCGATCCGCTCCTCCATCCACATCCGCGCGCCGCCGGCGCCGCAGCAGAAGCCGCGCTCCTTGTGGCGGTGCATCTCCTGCTGACGCAGGCCCGGGACGGCCGACATGATCTCGCGCGGGGGCGTGTAGACCTTGTTGTGGCGGCCCAGGTAGCACGGGTCGTGGTAGGTGATGAGGCCCTCGACCGGGGTCACCGGGACCAGCTTGCCCTCGTCGATGAGGTGCTGGAGCAGCTGGGTGTGGTGGATGACCTCGTAGTCGCCGCCGAGCTGCGGGTACTCGTTGGCGATGGTGTTGAAGCAGTGCGGGCAGGTCGAGACGATCTTCTTCGACGCCTTCGGCTTCTTCGTCGACTCGTCCTCGTCATCCTCGCCGAACGCCATGTTCAGCATCGCGACGTTCTCCTGGCCGAGCTGCTGGAACAGCGGCTCGTTGCCCAGACGGCGCGGGGAGTCACCGGTGCACTTCTCGTCGCCGCCCATGATCGCGAACTTGACGCCCGCGATGTGCAGCAGCTCGGCGAAGGCCTTGGTGGTCTTCTTGGCGCGGTCCTCCAGGGCGCCGGCGCAGCCGACCCAGTAGAGGTACTCGACCTCGCTGAGGTCCTCGATGTCCTTGCCGACGATCGGGACCTCGAAGTCGACCTCCTTGGTCCACTCGACGCGCGCCTTCTTGGCCAGACCCCAGGGGTTGCCCTTCTTCTCCAGGTTCTTGAGCATCGTGCCCGCCTCGGACGGGAACGCGCTCTCGATCATGACCTGGTAGCGGCGCATGTCGACGATGTGGTCGATGTGCTCGATGTCGACCGGGCACTGCTCGACGCAGGCGCCGCAGGTGGTGCAGGACCACAGGACGTCCGGGTCGATGACGCCGTTCTCCTCGGCGGTGCCGATGAGCGGGCGCTCGGCCTCGGCGAGGGCCGCGGCCGGGACGCCGGCGAGCTGCTCGGCGGTGGCCTTCTCGTCGCCCTCCATGGTCTTGCCGCCGCCCGCGAGCAGGTACGGCGCCTTGGCGTGCGCGTGGTCGCGCAGCGACATGATGAGGAGCTTCGGCGAGAGCGGCTTGCCGGTGTTCCAGGCGGGGCACTGCGACTGGCAGCGGCCGCACTCGGTGCAGGTGGAGAAGTCGAGGATGCCCTTCCAGGAGAACTGCTCGACCTGGGAGACGCCGTAGACGTCGTCCTCGCCCGGGTCCTCGAAGTCGATCGGCCGGCCCGCGGAGGTCATCGGCTGCAGGGCACCGAGGGCGGTGGAGCCGTCCGCGTTGCGCTTGAACCAGATGTTCGGGAAGCCGAGGAAGCGGTGCCAGGCGACGCCCATGTTGGTGTTGAGCGAGACCGTGATCATCCAGGTGAAGGACGTGACGATCTTGAGCGCGGCGAAGAAGTACGTCAGGTTCTGCACGGTGCCGAGGTCGGCGCCGTCGATCAGCGCGATGAGCGGGTACGAGGCGAAGAAGCCCGGCTCCCAGCTCGTGACGTGGTGCTGGACGCCTTCGAGCGCGCGCAGCGTCATGATGCAGACGCCGACGATGAGGATGACGGCCTCGACGAAGTAGGCCTGGCCCGTCTTGGAACCCGCGAAGCGGGACTTGCGGCCGGCCTGGGTCGGCTTGCTGAGCTGGCGGATCACGATGAGCGTGACGATGCCGAGCACGGTCATCAGGCCGAGGAACTCGGTGAAGATCTCGTACGGCAGCCAGTCGCCGATGATCGGGATCAGCCAGTCGGCCTGGAAGAGCTGGCCGAAGGCGTTGACGATCGTGAGAAGGAGGGAGAAGAAGCCCACCGCCACGAACCAGTGCGCGACGCCGACGACGCCCCAGCGGTTCATCCGGGTGTGGCCGAGGAATTCCTTGACCAGCGTGATGGTGCGCTGCTTCGGGTCGCCGGTGCGCGTCCCCGCGGGCACCGGCTGACCCAGCCGCACGAAGCGGTAGATCTGCGCGGTGGCGCGGCCGAACAGCGCGACGGCCACCACTGTGATGACGATCGACACGACGATCGCGGCGAGTTGCATGTGGGGCTCCTCGGGCGGGCCTCAGCTTCGGGCCTACTAAGCAGTAACTTATTGAGTCCGTGCTGAGGGTACCCGCTTGGGGCGCCGTACTGTAGCGGACCAAGCGGTGATCTGTATCGCTCAGGCGACCCTTGTCCCGGGGCCGCAGAACCGGCCCGCCGCGCGGGTCGCCGAGTGACGTCGACGGACTGCTGGAAGGGTACGCGCCAGGATCGCCAGATCCATGCCGAGCCAGTGGTGGTCCACATAGTGGAGATCCAGCAGTTCGCGCTCTTCCCACGGTAGTTCCGACCGCCCGCTGACCTGCCACAGGCCGGTCATCCCGGGGCGTACGGAGAGCCGTCGCCGACCCTCGCCACGCGACTCGCGGTGGCCGGGCGCCAGCGGGCACGGTCCGACGAGTGACATATGCCCGCGTACGACGTGCAGCAGGAGCGGCAGCGAGGCCAGCGGGCCCTTCGTGCGGAACGTCAGCAGAGTGAAGGGGACGTTGCCGCGGCCCGCGACCGGACGCCGGCGCAGTACGCGCGCGCCCGGGCAGGTGTTCCGGCCGTTTCCGGCGTCCTTGAGGGCGAGGGAAAGGGCGAGGGCCGCGGCGAGCGGGAAGAACAGGAGGAGAAGGGCGAGTCCGCCCGTGAGATCCAGCGCGCGCTTCGCCGTCATGCACCCCACACCTTCCGGTTCCAGGCGAGAACATGGGAAATGTCCGGACCCTCTCACGTCGTACCCGTTCCGTCCGGGAACGACGCGCGCGGCTCGCCCGTTGAGCGGAGGGGAGCGTGAAGAGTTGAGCGCCTCCGACTCAAGTCTGTTGACTCCGGAGCGGGAGTTGTGCATCCTTGAGCCAGATCCACTCAAGTCCGTAGTGAGCAGTCAGCTGGAGGAACCGAAATGGCACGTGCGGTCGGCATCGACCTGGGTACGACTAACTCCGTCGTCAGCGTTCTGGAAGGCGGCGAGCCCACCGTCATCACCAACGCAGAGGGCGCCAGGACCACGCCGTCCGTCGTCGCCTTCGCCAAGAACGGCGAGGTGCTCGTCGGCGAGGTCGCCAAGCGTCAGGCGGTCACCAACGTCGACCGGACCATCCGGTCCGTGAAGCGTCACATGGGCACCGACTGGAAGATCGAGCTGGACGGGAAGAACTTCAACCCGCAGCAGATGTCCGCGTTCGTCCTCCAGAAGCTGAAGCGCGACGCGGAGGCGTACCTGGGCGAGAAGGTGACCGACGCGGTCATCACCGTCCCGGCGTACTTCAACGACTCCGAGCGTCAGGCCACCAAGGAGGCCGGCGAGATCGCGGGCCTGAACGTCCTGCGCATCGTCAACGAGCCGACCGCCGCCGCCCTGGCGTACGGCCTCGACAAGGACGACCAGACCATCCTCGTCTTCGACCTCGGTGGCGGCACCTTCGACGTGTCCCTCCTGGAGATCGGCGACGGCGTCGTCGAGGTGAAGGCCACCAACGGTGACAACCACCTCGGTGGTGACGACTGGGACCAGCGTGTCGTCGACTACCTGGTGAAGCAGTTCCAGTCGGGTCACGGCGTGGACCTGTCCAAGGACAAGATGGCCATCCAGCGTCTGCGCGAGGCCGCCGAGAAGGCGAAGATCGAGCTGTCCTCCTCCACGGAGACCTCGATCAACCTGCCCTACATCACGGCGTCCGCCGAGGGCCCGCTGCACCTGGACGAGAAGCTCACCCGCGCCCAGTTCCAGCAGCTCACGTCCGACCTGCTGGAGCGCTGCAAGACGCCGTTCCACAACGTCATCAAGGACGCGGGCATCGCGCTCTCCGAGATCGACCACGTCGTTCTCGTCGGTGGCTCCACCCGTATGCCGGCCGTCGCCGAGCTCGTCAAGGAGCTGACCGGCGGCAAGGAGGCCAACAAGGGTGTGAACCCGGACGAGGTCGTCGCCATCGGCGCCACCCTCCAGGCCGGTGTCCTCAAGGGCGAGGTCAAGGACGTCCTGCTCCTCGACGTCACCCCGCTGTCCCTCGGTATCGAGACCAAGGGCGGCATCATGACCAAGCTGATCGAGCGCAACACCACGATCCCGACGAAGCGCTCCGAGATCTTCACGACGGCCGAGGACAACCAGCCGTCCGTCCAGATCCAGGTCTACCAGGGCGAGCGCGAGATCGCGGCGTACAACAAGAAGCTCGGCATGTTCGAGCTGACCGGTCTGCCGCCGGCCCCGCGTGGCGTCCCGCAGATCGAGGTCGCCTTCGACATCGACGCCAACGGCATCATGCACGTGACCGCCAAGGACCTGGGCACGGGCAAGGAGCAGAAGATGACCGTCACCGGCGGCTCCTCGCTGCCGAAGGACGAGGTCGACCGGATGCGCCAGGAGGCCGAGCAGTACGCGGAGGAGGACCACCGCCGCCGCGAGGCCGCCGAGACCCGCAACCAGGGCGAGCAGCTCGTCTACCAGACCGAGAAGTTCCTCAAGGACAACGAGGACAAGGTCCCGGGTGACGTGAAGACCGAGGTCGAGGCCGCCGTCGCCGAGCTGAAGGAGAAGCTCAAGGGCGAGGACGGCGCCGAGATCCGTACGGCCACCGAGAAGGTCGCGGCCGTCTCGCAGAAGCTCGGCCAGGCCCTCTACGCCGACGCGCAGGGCGCCCAGGCCGCCGGTGACGCCGGTCAGGCCCAGGCCGGTGCCGACGACGATGTCGTCGACGCCGAGATCGTCGACGACGAGAAGCCGAAGGGCGGCGCTGCCTGATGTCGGACGAGAACGCGGGCTTCGAGGAGAAGCCCGACGTCCCCGCCGACGGCACGCCCGAGGAGACCGAGGCCGCCGACTCCGCCGCGCAGGCGGAGGGGGCGGCCCCGGCCGGGGACGCTACGGACGTAGCACTGCTGGCCCAGCTGGACCAGGCCCGTACGGCGCTCTCCGAGCGCACCGGTGACCTCCAGCGGCTCCAGGCCGAGTACCAGAACTACCGGCGCCGGGTCGAGCGGGACCGGATCACGGTCAAGGAGATCGCCACGGCGAACCTCCTGTCCGAGCTCCTGCCCGTGCTCGACGACCTGGGCCGGGCCCGGGACCACGGCGAGCTGGTGGGCGGCTTCAAGTCGGTCGCCGAATCGCTGGAGACCATCGTCGCCAAGATGGGTCTGCAGCAGTTCGGCGCGGAGGGCGAGCCCTTCGACCCGACCATCCACGAGGCCCTGATGCACAGTTACGCACCGGACGTCACCGAGACGACGTGCGTGGCGATCCTGCAGCCGGGGTACCGGATCGGCGAGCGGACCATCCGGCCCGCGCGCGTGGCCGTCGCCGAGCCCCAGCCGGGCGCGGCTCCGGCCGGCAAGGACGAAGAGAAGAAGGCCGACGAGGAGAGCGGTGGCCCCGAGGCGGGCTGACGCGACGATCGTCCGAGAGGAGGGACGTCGATGAGCACGAAGGACTTCGTCGAGAAGGACTACTACAAGGTTCTCGGCGTCCCCAAGGACGCCACCGACGCCGAGATCAAGAAGGCGTACCGGAAGCTCGCCCGCGAGAACCATCCGGACGCCAACAAGGGCGACTCCGGCGCCGAGGCGCGCTTCAAGGAGATCTCCGAGGCCAACGACATCCTCGGCGACCCCAAGAAGCGCAAGGAGTACGACGAGGCGCGCGCCCTGTTCGGGAACGGCGGCTTCCGGGCCGGCGGCCCGGGCGGCGGCTCGTTCAACTTCGACCTGGGCGACCTCTTCGGGGGCGCCCAGGGCGGCCCGAGCGGGCCCGGCGGCTTCGGCGGCGGCATCGGAGACGTGTTCGGCGGTCTGTTCAACCGCGGCGGGGCCGGCGCGGGCACCCGCGTCCAGCCGCGGCGCGGCCAGGACATCGAGTCCGAGGTGACGCTCAGCTTCACCGAGGCGATGGAGGGCGCGACCGTACCGCTGCGGATGTCCAGCCAGCAGCCGTGCAAGGCGTGTTCGGGCACCGGCGACAAGAACGGCACCCCCCGGGTGTGCCCGACCTGCGTCGGCACCGGGCAGGTCTCGCGCGGCAGCGGCGGCGGCTTCTCGCTGACCGACCCGTGCGTGGACTGCAAGGGCCGCGGCCTCATCGCCGAGAACCCCTGCGAGGTCTGCAAGGGTTCCGGCCGGGCCAAGTCCTCGCGGACCATGCAGGTCCGGATCCCGGCGGGCGTCTTCGACGGCCAGAAGATCCGGCTGCGCGGCAAGGGCGCTCCGGGCGAGCGCGGCGGGCCGAACGGCGATCTGTACGTCGTCGTGCACGTCGACGCCCACCCGGTGTTCGGCCGCAAGGACGACAACCTCACCGTCACGGTGCCCGTCACGTTCGACGAGGCGGCGCTCGGCGGCGAGATCAAGGTGCCCACCCTGGGCGGCCCGGCGGTGACGCTGAAGCTGCCCGCCGGCACCCCCAACGGCCGCACCATGCGCGCCCGCGGCAAGGGCGCGGTCCGCAAGGACGGCACCCGCGGCGATCTGCTGATCACGGTGGAGGTCGCGGTGCCGAAGGAGCTGGCCGACAAGGCCCGCGAGGCTCTGGAGACGTACCGCGAGGCCATGGCGGACACCGACCCGAGAGCAGAGCTGTTCCAGGCCGCGAAGGGAGCATGAGGACATGGAAGGACGCCGCCGACACCCCGGATTCGCCGACCGGGCGTACGAACTGACCGAAGAGACTCCGGTGTACGTCATCTCGGTGGCGGCCCAGCTGTCCGGTCTGCACCCGCAGACGCTGCGTCAGTACGACCGCCTGGGCCTGGTCTCGCCGGACCGGACGGCCGGCCGCGGCCGCCGTTACTCGGCCCGCGACATCGAGCTGCTCCGTCAGGTGCAGCAGCTGTCGCAGGACGAGGGCATCAACCTGGCCGGCATCAAGCGCATCATCGAGCTGGAGAACCAGGTCGCGGCGCTCCAGGCGCGGGTGGCCGAGCTGTCGACCGCGGTCGAGGGCGCGGCGGCGGCGATGCGCCAGCGCGAGGCCCAGGTGCACGCCTCGTACCGGCGCGATCTGGTGCCGTACACGGACGTGCAGCAGGCCAGCGCGCTCGTGGTGTGGCGGCCGGGGCACAAGCGCGGGGAGTGATCCCCGAGTCGCGTGCGCGTCGCGCGCGTCCTTCATGTTCCGCCGAAAGGCCCCCTCTTCGGAGGGGGCCTTTCGCATGGGCGGTGAAAACGGCCCTACAAGAAGGTCACTCGTCGCGTTCGAGGATGCCGGACTGGGCGATCAGATAGCCGAGCTGGGCCCGGCTGCCGCTGCCCAGGGCGGCGGCGAGCTTGGCGATGTGGGCCCGGCAGGTACGGACGTTCATGCCGAGGCGGCGCGCGATGGCCTCGTCGACATGCCCCTCGACGAGGAGCTTGGCGATGGAGCGCTGGACGCCGCTGATGCCGTCCGTCTTGAGGTCGTAGGGGATCTCGTCTCTTATAGGGACGGCGAGTTGCCAGAACTGGTCGAAGACGCCCCTGAGGTACGCGACGAGGCCCGGATGGCGCAGTTCGAGGGCGATCTGCCGGTCCCGGCTGGCCGGGATGAAGGCGACCTCGCGGTCGACGATGATCAGCCGGTCGATGATCTCCTCAAGGGTGCGGACCTGCACCTCGGGGCCGACGTGTTCCAGGTACGCGAGGGTGAGTTCGGTGTGCCGGGCCGTGTGCTGGTAGAGCGTGCGCATCTGGATGCCGCGGCCGAGCAGCGGCGCGACCCGGCTCAGGGCCTCGCTGAGGGCGTGGGCGGGGCGGCCGCCGCCGGGCTGGATGGTGAGCAGTTCGCTGCGGCAGTTCGCGACGACCCGGTCCAGGGTGGCGTTGATGCGGTCGATGCCCTCGAGCACGGAAATGGCGTGTGAGGACGGTGAGTCGTGCGCGCTGATGGCCATGAATGGCGCGAAGGTGTCGGACAGCGCGACGGTCAGCCGGCGCCGGTCCAGGATCTCCCGCTCGATGGGCGACAGGAGTTGGGCGAGGGCGGCGGACGGCGGGACGGGCCGCAGCCATTGCGCGTCGTCCGGGTCGGGGTGCAACAGCGAGAGGTCGAGGAGGCAGGGCGCCTCCACTGCCTCTGACCGGCGTATTCGCCCCGTCCGCAACGCCACCGCGTAGAGCTCGGCCCCCGCTTTGCACAGCTCCGCATGCGAATGAGGGTGCCCGATTTCGTCCGCCTCTTTCCGCATATGTACACCCCCAGGCTCCTGCATCTCAGGAACATGATGCATGGGTTTGGTGGTGCGCGCGCAGAGACTAAGCCATCGTCTTACTTGCGGGGGTCGGAAATCACGTTTCCTTCAAGTGAGGTTGCTCGGTGATGAAGAAGAAGCTCATAAGCGCGGTGGCTGGAGTCGCCTTCATCGCGGCTGCGTCAGTCGGCGCGGGCATCGCCCTTGACCCGGGCTGGCACACGGAGCCTTCCGGCACGCTCGCAGTGGCAAACGACCCCGGCTGGAACGATCCGGGCTGGTCCGTCGCCCCCGCCGTGGCGAAGGACCCGGGCTGGTCGGTCGCCCCCGCGGCCGTCGCCGGGGACCCTGGCTGGTGGGTCGCCGCCCCCGCCGTGGCGCAGGACCCGGGCTGGCACCTGAACACCCCGGCCGCGGTCGGCGACCCGGGCTGGTCGGTCGCTCCCGACGTGGCCGCCGATCCCGGGTGGAGCTTCGTGGGCGTATGAACGTACCCGACGACTCCCGGTTCCGACGGGAGATGGCCTCGGCCTACCGCTCCGGATGGCACTTCATCGACCTGGTCACGGCAATCCCCCACCGTGGCGACTCCTTGATGGTGACCCTCTTCGGCGAGCCGATCGTCATCGCCCGCGAACAGGACGAGGACGTCCGTGCCTACCGCTGCCTGCGCCGTCCGCGCGGCGCGCCGCAGCCCGTCCGCTGCGCGATCCGGTACGGAATGATCTTCGTCAATCTCGACCAGCGCGACCATCAACTGGTCGAGCCGCAGCTGGTCGCCCCTGAAGCCATCACCGCCACCCCCCGCAGTGCCTGAACGGTTCCCCCGTCGTTGTAGATCGTTCAGGCACTTCCCCCACACAGCGGCGCCATCGCGGACCTGAAACGCGATGGCGCCGCTGTGCTTCGTCCGCCGGCCCCCGCTGTACGCGCCCCAACGCGTGCGGGGGCCGGCGGATTTTCGTGTGCCGGGTCAGGGGCTCGGCGTCAGGGGCTCGACGTCACGGGTCAAGGGCTCGGGGCTCGGGCCCCCGGCCGGCCCCGGCGGCCCCGGGATCCAGGGTCAGGCCCGGCCCATCGCGCGGGTGAGCGCGATCTCGATGACGACCCGGTCCGGGTTCGGCGTCGGCGTCCGGTCGTAGCGGGCCGCGTAGCGCGCGACGGCGTCCGCGACGACCTCCGCCTCGGTACGGATCCGCGCCACGCCCTCCAGCGTCGCCCAGCGCCCCCCTTCCACCTGGCAGACCGCCACCCGCGCGCCCTCGGGGCCCGCCGCCAGCACGTTGGCGACCTTGCGGCTGTTCTTGTTGGTGATGATCCGGGCGATCCCCTTCTCGCCGCCCTCGGGGTCGTACGTGGCGCCGACCGCCACCACGTGCGGGGTGCCGTCGGGGCGAAGGGTCGTCAGGGTGCAGATGCGGTACTCGCGCCAGAAGGCGAGGTACGAGTCGCCGGGCTTGCTCGGGTCGATGGCCATGCCCGGAAACTACTGGAAATACCTTGAGCGGAATCGACTCAACTTTGTGTATGTTGGAGGAGTCATAGAGGTTGTACGGGCGGCTGGACGAGTCGTAGAGCCGACGGATGATGGAGGAGAACGCGCACGTGGACGCCGAACTGACCAACAGGAGCCGGGACGCGCTGAACGCGGCGAGCAGCCGCGCCGTGTCCCAGGGGCACGCCGATCTGACCCCCGCGCATCTTCTTTTCGCACTGCTGGCGGGTCAAGGACAGCAAGAAGCTGCGAACATCACCGACCTGCTCGCCGCCGTCGAGGCCGACCAGGCCGTCGTACGCTCCGGCGCGGAGCGGCTGCTCGCCGCCCTGCCCAGCGTCACCGGGTCCACGGTCGCGCCCCCGCAGCCGAACCGCGAGCTGCTCGCCGTCATCGCCGACGCCGCCGAGCGCGCCAGGAAGCTCGGCGACGCGTATCTGTCGACCGAGCACCTGCTCGTCGGCATCGCCGCCAAGGGCGGCCAGGCCGGCCAGGTTCTCGACCAGCAGGGCGCCACCGCGCACCGCCTCCAGGACGCCTTCGAGAAGGCGCGCGGCAGCCGCCGTGTCACCACGCCCGACCCGGAGGGCTCGTACAAGGCCCTGGAGAAGTTCGGCACGGACTTCACCGCCGCCGCCCGCGAGGGCAAGCTCGACCCGGTGATCGGCCGCGACCACGAGATCCGCCGCGTCGTGCAGGTCCTGTCCCGCCGGACGAAGAACAACCCGGTCCTCATCGGCGAGCCCGGCGTCGGCAAGACCGCCGTCGTCGAGGGCCTGGCCCAGCGGATCGTGAAGGGCGACGTGCCCGAGTCGCTGCGCGACAAGCGCCTCGTCTCGCTCGACCTCGGCGCGATGGTCGCCGGCGCGAAGTACCGCGGCGAGTTCGAGGAGCGCCTGAAGACCGTCCTGTCCGAGATCAAGGAGAGCGACGGCCAGATCATCACCTTCATCGACGAGCTGCACACGGTCGTCGGCGCGGGCGCGGGCGGCGACTCCGCCATGGACGCCGGCAACATGCTCAAGCCGATGCTGGCCCGCGGCGAGCTGCGGATGGTCGGCGCCACCACCCTCGACGAGTACCGCGAGCGGATCGAGAAGGACCCCGCCCTGGAGCGCCGCTTCCAGCAGGTCCTGGTCGCCGAGCCGACCGTCGAGGACACCATCGCCATCCTGCGCGGTCTCAAGGGCCGTTACGAGGCCCACCACAAGGTGCAGATCAACGACTCCGCGCTGGTGGCCGCCGCGACCCTGTCCGACCGCTACATCACCTCCCGCTTCCTGCCCGACAAGGCCATCGACCTCGTCGACGAGGCCGCGTCCCGGCTGCGCATGGAGATCGACTCCTCCCCGGTGGAGATCGACGAACTCCAGCGCACCGTCGACCGGTTGAAGATGGAGGAGCTGGCCCTGTCCAAGGAGACGGACGAGGCGAGCCGGCAGCGTCTGGAGAAGCTGCGCCGCGATCTCGCGGACCGCGAGGAGGAGTTGCGCGGTCTCACCGCCCGCTGGGAGAAGGAGAAGCAGTCCCTCAACCGCGTCGGAGAGTTGAAGGAACGGGTCGACGAGCTGCGCGGCCGGGCCGAACGCGCCCAGCGCGACGGCGACTTCGACACCGCCTCCAAGCTGCTCTACGGCGAGATCCCGGGCCTGGAGCGCGAGCTGGAGGAGGCCACCGAGGCCGAGGCGCGCCAGGAGGCCGACAAGGACACCATGGTCAAGGACCAGGTCGGCCCGGACGACATCGCGGACGTCGTCGGCGCCTGGACCGGCATCCCCGCCGGCCGGCTGCTTGAGGGCGAGACGCAGAAGCTGCTGCGGATGGAGGACGAGCTGGGCAAGCGGCTCATCGGCCAGAGCGAGGCCGTACGGGCCGTCTCGGACGCGGTGCGCCGCACCCGCGCCGGGATCGCCGACCCCGACCGCCCCACCGGCTCCTTCCTCTTCCTCGGCCCGACCGGCGTCGGCAAGACCGAACTGGCCAAGGCGCTCGCCGACTTCCTCTTCGACGACGAGCGGGCCATGGTCCGGATCGACATGTCGGAGTACGGCGAGAAGCACTCCGTCGCCCGTCTCGTCGGCGCGCCTCCCGGCTACGTCGGCTACGAGGAGGGCGGCCAGCTCACCGAGGCCGTCCGCCGCCGCCCGTACTCCGTCGTCCTCCTGGACGAGGTGGAGAAGGCCCACCCCGAGGTCTTCGACATCCTGCTCCAGGTCCTCGACGACGGCCGGCTCACCGACGGCCAGGGCCGCACGGTCGACTTCCGCAACACGATCCTGATCCTCACCTCCAACCTGGGCAGCCAGTTCCTCGTGGACCCGCTGACCAAGCCGGAGGAGAAGCGGAAGCAGGTCATGGAGGTCGTCCGGGCGAGCTTCAAGCCCGAGTTCCTGAACCGGCTGGACGAGACCGTGGTCTTCTCCGCGCTGGACCAGGAGGAGCTGGGCCGGATCGCCCGCCTCCAGATCGACCGGCTGTCCCGGCGCCTCGCGGACCGGCGGCTCACCCTGGACGTCACGCCCGAGGCCCTGGCCTGGCTGGCGGAGGAGGGCAACGACCCGGCGTACGGCGCCCGGCCGCTGCGCCGCCTGATCCAGACCTCGATCGGCGACCGGCTGGCCAAGGAGATCCTGGCGGGCGAGGTCCGCGACGGCGACACGGTGCGGGTCGACCGTTTCGAGGACGGGCTGATCGTGGGCCGGGTGGAGTAGCGGGACCTCGCCGGGTCAGGTGGTGAAGGCCGTGACGGTGACGAGGGCGGTGTCCCCGCCCTCGTACCGTACGGAGACATCCACGCCGGCCGGTGCTCCAGGGCCGTCGTACGCGGCGATCTGCCCTTCGTCCGACTCCAGGTGGACGCAGAAGTCGTCGCCCGGGTCGCGGAACCGGGTCTCGGCCTCGCCGGCCGGCCAGGTCCCGGCCACCCAGCCCGCGGCTTCGTTCGCGGGCATCCGGAATGCGATGTGGTCGTAGACGTCCATCCAGCTCGCCTCGGTGCAGCGGGCGTCCCGGGAGGTCTTCGGCAGCGTGGCTCCGGCCCAGTCCATCGCCTGCGCGCAGTCGGTCGGCTCGGATCCGCCCGGGCCGTCCCAGACGAACATGAACCACACCACAAAGGCCACCGGCACGCCGAGCACGACCGTCCCGACGGCCGAGACCGTGATCCGGATCCACGTCCGACGGCTCCACCCGGGCCCCCGGCGCCGCCGGGAGGGACCGGACGTATGGGTCGGACGGGTGCTCTTCTTCTCCCCCACGGGCGAGATCATGTCAGCCCGCAGCGGATCGCGCCGTGGGGACTTGCCAGCGACCGCCTGCCATGGGGGAGGATGGCGGCATCCGTACGAAGGGAAGAACCCGGTGAGCATCGACCCGTCCTCGATTCCTAATTTCGGGGCCCAGCCCCAGCCGCAGGCCGGAGGACCGGCGGGCCCCGTCGTTCCCGACCAGGACCTGGTCAAGCAGCTCCTCGAGCAGATGGAGCTGAAGTACGTCGTCGACGACGAGGGTGACCTCGCGGCGCCGTGGGAGGACTTCCGCACCTACTTCATGTTCCGTGGCGAGGCCGAGCAGCAGGTCTTCTCGGTCCGGACGTTCTACGACCGGCCGCACGCCGCGGACGACCGCGCCAAGATCCTCGACGCGATCGACGACTGGAACCGCCGCACCCTGTGGCCCAAGGTCTACACCCACCTCCACGAGGAGGAGGACGGTTCCGCCACCCTCCGCCTCATCGGCGAGGCGCAGATGCTGATCGGCACCGGCGTCGCCCTGGAGCACTTCGTCTCCTCGACCGTGAGCTGGGTCCGCGCGTCGATCGAGTTCGACAAGTGGATCGTCGAGCAGTTCGGCCTGGCCTCCCCGGAGGACAAGGAGTCGGACGCCGACGGCGAGGCCGACTCCGAGTAGTCGTCCCGCGCGTCTCGCGTGCCTCGCGCGCGTACGAGAGCCCGGCCGGGCCCGTGATCTGGTGATCGCGGTGTTCCGGCCGGGCTCTCGGCATATTCGGCATATTCGGCATATGCCGTATCGAGAGCGGCGGGTCAGAAGCGGCGGATCACCCGCAGCGTGTTCGTGTACAGGTCGCCGTTGCTCGTCGGGGTCTTCGGCGCGCCGTTGAGGATCGACTTGCCGCCGACGTCGGCGATGGTCGGCCCGTTCGGCGTCTTGCGGCTGGAGACGAAGCGCAGCTTCCCGTACTGGTCGGGCCCCAGGTGGATGCCGATGTGGCCGCCCAGGTCGGAGTCCTCGTCGGTGTCGAAGAAGACGGTGTCGCCGATGCGCAGCCCGTCCAGCGGCGGCACCTGGCCGGTGGCGCCCTCGGCGATCTTCACACCGGGCCCGGAGGCGGCGATGTCCTTCGACTCGCGCGGCAGGGTGCGGCCGTCGAACTGCCGGGAGCGGACCATCGGTATGCCCATGTGGTGGCCGTAGACCATCCGGACGAAGCCCGAGCAGTCGAGCTGCCCCAGGAACTCCGGCCGCGCGGCCCGGGTCTCGCCGCTCGCCTCGAAGGTCCAGTCGAGCCCCATGTACTCGTGGAAGTCGGCGCCGACCGTCCGCAGCCCGGTCACCGGGTCCGGCTTGCTGTAGCCGGACTCGCCGAGGACCCGCGCGCCCTGGAGGGCGGGGTCGGTGACGGTGGGGGCGTGGGGCCGGTACATGCAGGAGTACGCGAGGACGTCCGGCGAGGTGTCGCCCGCCCAGGCGCGGATCCGCTGCTCGGTCTCGGGGGTCCAGTCGCCGGAGAAGGGCTCGGGGAGGACCCGTACCCAGGTGTCGTGGCCGATCAGGGGCGCGTCGGGCCAGGTGGCCGCGTCGATCCGGAAGTCGTAGACGCGGGCCTGCGGGGCCACGGTGGCGTTCAGGGAGGCGAGCCCGCGCACGCCGACGGCGCCGGTCCGGAAGACCAGGGCGGGGTCCTTCTCGGGGTCGTACACGCTGTGCTGCCAGGTGGCGGTGGGCTCCTCGACGCCGGTGCCGTGCTTCCAGGCGCGGGCGCGCAGCAGGTCGCCGGTCTTCTCGACGCGGACCCACCAGTGGTCGAAGGCGGCGAAGCCGGTGCCGACGGTGACGGCGGCGCTCAGCGTCGTCACGGCGTCCTTCAGTTCCTTCTCCAGGACGAGCTGGACGTCGCCGGAGGGCGTGACGATCAGGCGGGCGCGGTAGTGGTTGTTCACGTCCTGGGCGGCGAAGACCAGGCCGAGCGAGGCGGGCCCGCCGGCCGGCAGCCGGTCGAAGGAGAACCGCGCGGCGGCGGACACGTCGCCGAGGGCGCGGTCGGGCAGCAGGGAGAAGCGACTCGCGTTGGGGACGAGGGTGAGGGCCGCCCGGCCGTCCTCCACGAAGTAGTCGGCGGTGGTGCCGTTGTGGTGCGACCAGGTGCCGCCGCCGGGCGACTGGCCCCAGCCCGCCGCCGGGGTACGGGAGAACGGGTCGTCGACGGGCTTCGGCTGCTCCGTGAACCAGCGCTTCGGCCCGCGCAGCGTCACCGTCCGCGCCCCGGTGGTGAGCGTGGCGAGCACGCCGCGGCCGTCCGACACTTCGAGCCCGCCGGGGACGGTACGGGTGGTCAGCGCGCCCGCCGGGTGCGGGGCGAAGTGCCAGGCGTCGGTGGGGTCGACCAGCATCGGCAGCCGCGCCCCGGGGCCGGCCGGACCGGGAACGGCGAGGGCGGCGGGGGCCGCGGGTGTGCTCTCCACGACAGCGTCGGCGGCGGCCGGTGCGGCGGTCAGGGGCAGCGCCCCGCCCGCCGCCGTCCCGGCGAGGGCGAACAGGGCGGCTCTGCGGCTCGGTTGGAACTTCGGTGTCGACATGCGCGGTACCCCCACGGCGTGGAACGTGATGATCGTTTCGGTCGGGCGTGGGGACCCTACCCAGGGGGAGGGGTGTGGCTGTCGTACGCCGATCGCGCGGCATCGCGGGTGTGGCGAAGCGGTGCGTGTGTGCTCGGGCCTCGAGTCGTGTCAGCTCTCGTAGTGGTAACGGCACTGCGCGATCAGGACACCGTCTGCGACGACCTTGTAGATCAGCCGATGTTCGTCGTTGACGCGGCGGGACCAATAGCCCTGGAACCCGTGCTTGAGCGGTTCCGGCTTGCCGATCCCTCCGTTGCCGTTCCGGGTGATATCCGCGATGAGTGTGTTGATGCGCTTCAGGGTCTTCCGGTCCTGAAGCTGCCACCACAGGTAGTCCTCCCAGGCCCGGGAGGAGAAAGTGATCTTCAACCCGGGCCTTCAGTCGTCCGTCGCCAGCTCGCGCACGGTGCCGCCGCCATTTTCCAGCTCGTCGATGGATGCGAGCAGGCGTCGGGCGTTCGCCGGGCTGCGCAGCAGGTACGCCGTCTCCTTCAGGGACTCGTAGTCCTCAAGGGAGACAATGACGACCGGCTCGTGTCCGGCTCGGGTGATGACGATCTCCTCGCGATCGTCGGTGACGGAGTTGAGCACCTCGGCGTACCGTGCGCGCGACTCGGAATAGGTCATGGTCTTCACGATCGACCTCCTCACGTACAGGAAATTGTACGTAGTGCGGTGCGGTGAGACAAGCGCCTGAAGCCCCCGGTGGGGTGGTGTGGGTATTTTCGGTCTGGATTCATGCAAGTTCGATCAAATGGTCATCAGCTCGCCGGTGAGCATCGAGCTGTCCGTGAACACGAACTTCTCCTCCTCGCAGGAGGCGGACAAGATCTACTTCACGACCCACCACGGCAGCACCAAGAAGATCATCGGGATCCTGGACTCCAACGGCGACCTCTACATCGCCGGGCGCGTGATCACGGACCAGAAGGATCTGCGGTTCTGATCCAGCGAGTTGGCCGTTCAGGCCAGTCGTGACAGCAGGGCACCCGCGGCCGGCGGGGAGGGCGGAACCGCCTCTCCCGTCGGCCGTCTTCATTCGATCCACCCCTGCGTAGTGAGTGTGGTACGTTCCGTGACGACAATCGAAGAGAGATGACCCCGGCAGTGCGCCAACACTCCGGGGCCCGGCAACAGGAGTAAGAGCTCCCGATGCATGTCCATCGTACCGATCACGTACGTAATTTCACGGTGCTGCCCAACTGCGTCCTGCAGAATCGGCGGCTTTCCTACACGGCCCGCGGCCTTCTCGTGGACCTGCTCTCCCGCCCCGACGGCTGGCGCGAGGACGGCAGGCAGATGGCCGACCGCAGCACGCAGGGGCGGGGCACGATCCGCAAGGCGCTGAAGGAGCTGGCCGAGGCCGGTTTCTACCGGGTCGAGAAAGTCCGGCTGACCGACGGGACGTTCCGCACCCAGACCCACGTCTACGACACTCCGCAGCTGGTGGCACCGGACGTCACCCGTCCGGTCGCCGGTGCCGCGACAGCCGGTCCCGGTGACACCCCTCCCGTAAAGGACGGGCGGAAAGAACCCTCCCTCCCCGCCGCGCAGGCCGAGCACGCCGCCCCGCAGGCCGAGCGGTCCGAACAGACCGAGCCGGACGAGCAGGCCGAGCCGGACGCGCAGACGCGCGAAGCGGTCGCGATGCTGTACCGGGTGATCCGCCCCGAGCCGCGGCTCCGCCTGGGCGCGGCCGAGGCCGCCGCCCTCGCACCCCTCGTGGCCCAGTGGCTCGAACGCGGCAGCTCCGCCAGCGACTTGGCGTACGCCCTGCTGCCCGGCCTGCCCGCGCGGGTGCACTCGGCGGTGGGCGTCCTCCGCAGCCGCCTGGAGCGCAAGATGCCGCCTGCCGAGGCCCCGTCGGAGCCCTCGTCGCCGGGGCGTACGGAGCCGTCGAAGCCCTGGTACGCCGAGTGCGCCGAGTGCCACGACCCCGTACCCGAGCCGGGCATCTGCCGTACGTGCGCGGGCCTGGGCGTCCGCGAACCCGCGCCCGGCGCCTTCGCGGCGATCGCGGCTCTCGCCGCCACGGGCGCCGCCCGCGCCCGTACGGCCCTCGATGCCGCCCGGCAAGGCCCCGTGGCGGTCGCCTCGATGGCCGTGTAGCGCGGCAACCGGCCTGGCGCCGGGGCGTGCGGGCCTGTCCGGTCAGTCGGTCAGTCGGTCGTCCGGACCGGCGCGCTGGCGCGGCCCTGGGAGCGGCCGGCGAGTTCGGCGTCGAGGGTCTCCTGGGCCACGCGCATGGACTCGGCGTACACCGGGTCCTTCAGGCGCCGCCACATCTCGTCCTCGGGCACGTCCTCGACCTGGGACATCACCCACCAGATGGTGCCGAACGGGTCCTTGATCCGGCCGCCCCGCTGCCCGAAGGCGCTGTTCGTGAGCGGCGTGACGACCTGGCCGCCGGCCTCGACCGCGCGCGCGAACGCGGCGTCCGCGTCCGGGACGAACACCCGGAGCAGGCTCGGCAGGGCGGGCCAGTCGTCGTGCCGGTCGAAGGCCAGAAGGACGGTGTCGCCGACCCGGATCTCGCCGTGTCCGACGCGGCCGTCCTCGGTCCGTACCAGCGCGAGCTCCTCGCCCTCGAAGGCCCGCGTGACGAAGGCGAAGAGGGCCTCCGTGTCCTCGGTGACCACCCAGGGCGCCACGGCGGTGTAGCCGTCCGGCACGGTGTTCTTCTGCTGCTCGCTCATCGCGGTCCTCTCGCCGAACTCCGGTGTCGGCATGGACAGTAGGGAGCGAGTAGGTCGGTAGTCGGCCTAGATGACCCTTCCCGGCCGGCGTGTGGGGCGTGCGCCCCACACCCCGCCCGCGACCCCCGCCGCGGCGCTCGGAATCGCGGCGCGCCGCCCCGGTGACGTGCGGGGGACCGGCTGGTCTGGTCTTCGCCTTGATCGCCCCAAGGGATGTTCAAAGGCCGGGTCGAGCAAGGTCTGCACGAGGCCCTGTCGGCGACCGGCCTGGCCTTCGGCGTCAGCGTGCTGCCCGACGACTGCGGAGCCTGGGTCCGCATCCTCGGCAGCGACTCGCCCGCGGTCACCCGCGCGCTCCACACCGCCTGGGACGCCGCCCGCCGCCTCCTGATCGGCGCCCCGGCCCCGGCCTCCGTAAATCCTGATCCACTTTGCCCAGGGGCCCGTCAGCCCGCCCGCAGCCCGGACAGCCGCTCGGTGGCGGCCTCGATCACGCTGTCCTTCTTGCAGAAGGCGAAGCGGACCTGGCCGCGGCCGGCGGTCTGGTCGTCGTAGAAGACGGAGTTGGGGATGGCGACGACGCCGCAGCGCTCGGGGAGGGCGCGGCAGAACGCGTAGGCGTCCTTCTCGCCGAAGGGCGTGATGTCGGTGGTGATGAAGTACGTGCCCCGGGGCTGGTAGACCTCGAACCCGGCCGCCCGCAGGCCGGCGCCGAGCAGGTCGCGCTTGCGGCGCAGGCCGGCGCGGAGCTCGTCGTAGTACGAGTCGGGCAGGCGCAGCGCCTCGGCGATGGCGTACTGGAACGGGCCGGACGCCACGTACGTGAGGAACTGCTTGGCCGAGCGCACCGCGCTCGTCAGCTCGGGGCTCGCGGTGACCCAGCCGACCTTCCAGCCGGTGAAGGAGTACGTCTTGCCCGCCGAGCCGATGGTCACGGTGCGCTCGCGCATGCCGGGCAGGGTCGCGATCGGAAGGTGTTCGGCGTCGTCGAAGACGAGGTGCTCGTAGACCTCGTCGGTGACGACCAGCAGGTCGTGCTCCTGGGCGAGTTCGGCGATCGCGGTCAGTTCGGCGCGGTCGAGGACGGTGCCGGTGGGGTTGTGCGGGGTGTTGAGCAGGATCAGCCGGGTGCGCCGGGTGACCGCCGCCCGCAGCTCGTCGAGGTCGAGGCCGAAGGCGCCCTCGCGGGGACGGAGCGTGACCGGGACGCGAGTGCCGCCGGCCATGGCGATGCAGGCGGCGTAGGAGTCGTAGTACGGCTCCAGGGCGATGACCTCGTCGCCCGGTTCGAGCAGCGCGAGCAGCGTGGCGGCGATGGCCTCGGTGGCGCCGGCGGTGACCAGGACCTCGCTGTCGGGGTCGTACGCGAGGCCGTAGCGGCGCCGCTGGTGGTCGGCGATCGCGGTGCGGAGCTCGGGGACGCCGGGGCCGGGCGGGTACTGGTTGCCGCGTCCCTCGCGCAGGGCGCGGACCGCGGCCTCGCGGATCTCATCGGGACCGTCGGTGTCGGGGAAGCCCTGGCCCAGGTTGATCGCGCCGGTGCGGGTGGCGAGCGCGGACATCTCGGCGAAGATCGTGGTGCCGAACTCGGCGAGGCGGCGATTGAGCAGTGACCGTGTCATGGCGTCATCCTGGGGCGAAGCTCTGGACTTGCTCAAGTGTGCTTCGGGCGGGTCGGGGGCGGGCATCTCCCTCGCACAGCCCACGGAAGGACGAGGGCTGGAACAGACGTACGGGGGATGATATGGAAATCGTTCTGATCATCGGCATGTTCGCGCTCGTGATCATCGGCCTCAACGTGCTGGCGTTCAGCGGCCGGTCGAAGAAGCGGCGCCGGCGCAAGGGCGGCTGGGCGAGCGACGGGGGCTCCTCCTCCGGCGGTGGAGGCGGCTGCGGATCGGCCTCGTCCTGCGGATCGTCCTCGTCGTCGTGCAGTTCCTCCTCCTCGTCCTGCAGTTCCTCCTCCTCGTCGTGCGGGGGCGGCTGCGGTGGTGGCGGGGGCGGCGACTAGGAACCCCTGGCGCCGAGAGGCGCCGGCGGGTGTGGCGTGAAGCCGGCAGGTGCCGGCCGATGTGGACAACGGGCGGTGGTGGCCCCCTCGTTGGGGGATCCGCCGCCCCATGGTGGGAACCGGCGATCGAATCCTTTTGAACACGTGAACCGTGGTGCCCCCGGGGGGATGGAAACCCCCGCCAAGTTGGGCAAAAACGCTGTGGCTCGCCCACGGTTCGTGGTTCCCTCGCTGTTGAGAACATCCAGCCCTCGGACCGTGTGTGGAACCGAGCCGGCGATCCCCACTCCCGGTCGAAGACCTTCGCCGGGACGCCTCCGGCCCACTCGCCAAGTGTGTTTGCGGAGCCGACTCATGCTCACGATTCTGAAAACCTCCTACACCGATACGCGTGCGGCCGATCTGGCCTGGGCGCTGGGGCGCGAACCGCTGCCCGCGCTGGCCGTACTCGATCTCGAACTCGCCGGAGCGAAACTGCAGTTGCGGCTGCTCGGCGCCTCCCACCAAGTGCTCCTGGAGGAGGTCGACCGCTGCTGCTCGGAGACCGTCGCCTGCATGCCGGGCAGCAGCACCCCGCTGCCGCTCGGCGTGTCCAAGCGGGTGGGCGACTGGGAATACGAGTTCGCGGCCCGCGTCGAGATCCTGAACCAGGGCTCGTTCGCCGGCCGCGCGCAGGAACTGCTCGCCCTCGTCGCCGACCATCCCCACGGCCTCGCCGGGACCTTCCCCGGCTCGCCGTACGCCTTCACGGCGATGCTCGCGCAGCGCCACGAAGGCCAGGTGCGCTGGCGCACCTGGCACGCGTACCCACAGGAAGGGCGGTTGGTGGTGACGAGAACCCGGATCGGGGCGCGTATGCCCGCGATGCTCTGACGCGCGGGCGTACGCCCCAGATGCACTCGTGTGGGTGACAGTTCGCGCACGTGGCGTGACGTAGCGTTACGGGCATGATCGACCCGCCCGTGACCCTGTCGACCCTGCCCCGGCCACCCCGACAGGCGGTGCGGCCGCCTGTCCGGCCGGGCGCGGTGCGATATCCGGTCCTCGCGGTGGTCTTCGTCTGCTCCGCCTGCGGCCTGGTCTACGAGCTCGAACTGGTCGCGCTCGCCTCGTACCTGATCGGCGACTCGGTCACCCAGGCGTCCGTCGTACTGTCCGTCATGGTCTTCGCGATGGGCATCGGTTCGCTGCTCGCCAAGCGGCTGCGCTGCCGCGCCGCCGTCGGCTTCGGCATGCTCGAAGCCGGGCTCGCGCTGGTCGGCGGCGGCTCGGCGATGGCGCTGTACGCGGCCTTCGCCTGGCTCGGCCCGTCGCAGTACGTGCTGGTCGCGTTCTCGCTGGCCATCGGCGTGCTCATCGGGGCGGAGATCCCGCTCCTGATGTCGCTCATCCAGCGCGCGGAAACGGTCCGCTCACGGGGAGCGGGGGCCGAGGGCTCCCTGGCCGCGCCCCTCGGGATGCCGGGCGGGCGGCGGGGACGGCGCCGGCGTACGGGCCGGGGCTGGCCGCTGACGCCCCGTGCGCGGGCACGCCGCGGGGCGCGTCCCCCGAAGGACCCGTACGACGCGGCCGGCACGGTCGCCGACCTGTTCGCCGCCGACTACGTGGGCGCGCTGGCCGGCGGCCTCGCCTTCCCGTTCCTGCTGCTGCCCTGGCTCGGGCAGCTCACCGGCGCGCTGGTCACCGGCGCGGTCAACGCGCTCGCGGGCGGCGGGCTGGTGCTGTGGCTGTTCCGGCACGACCTCACGCCCCGCGCGCGGAAACTGCTCATCGGGGCCAACGTCTTCGTGCTCGCCCTCCTCGGCACCGCGACCGTCCTGGCCGACCCCTTCGAACAGGCCGCGCGCCGGGCCGTGTACGGCGACCGCATCCTGGTCGCCGTCCGCACCGACTTCCAGGAGGTGGTGGTCACGGGCCGGCGGGGCAGCCCGCCCGACCTGTTCCTGGACGGGCGGCTGTGGGCGGACGGCCGGGACGAGTACCGCTACCACGAGGCCCTGGTGCACCCGGCGATGAACGGCCGCCACGCGCGCGTCCTGATCCTCGGCGGCGGCGACGGGCTCGCCGCCCGCGAGGTGCTGCGCTACCCGGACGTCCGGTCCGTCACCGTCGTCGAACGCGACCCCGGCGTCGTCCGGCTCGCCCGCACCGACCCGGACCTGGCGGCGCTCAACGGGCGGGCGTTCCGGGACCGCCGGGTGACCGTCGCGTACGAGGACGCCTTCCGCCGGCTGCGCGCCGGGGGCGGGGGCGGGACCGGGGACGGGGGCGGCGGGGCGCGGTACGACGTGGTGATCTGCGATCTGCCGGACCCCACGACCACCGACGGCACCACCCTCTACTCGGAGGAGTTCTACGGACTCGCCGCCGGGGTGCTCGCGGACGGCGGGCGGCTCGTGACCCACGCCGGCCCCGCGGTCGCCCGGCCCGGCACGTACTGGACCGTCGACGCGAGCCTGCGCGCGGCCGGGTTCGCCACCCGGCCGTACGACATGGACACCGGCACCGGCACCGGCGACGGTGACGGCACCGAAACCGGCACGGGCACCGGCCCACGCACGACCGCGCGGGCGGGCACGGCGTCGGGTTCGGGGCCGGCGAAGGACTGGGGCTTCCTGCTCGCGGCGTACGGCGGCCGGGCCCCCGGCCTCGGACTCGGACTCGCCGCGGTCGTCCCCCGCCCCCGTTCGCTCAGCCCGGCCGTGCTCGCCACGGCCGCGTCCCGCGCCGAGCGCACCCGCGCCCGCGCCCCGCGCCGGCTGTCGCCCTCCACGCTCGTGCACCCCCGCTACTGAGCCGGGCGGGGCGGCGGCAGGCCGGTGACGGCCCGGCGTGGGCGGCGGGGGAACAGGCGACGGGCGGCGCCGCGCTGAGTAGGCTCGGCTCCCATGGAGCATGAGGTGTTCGTTCCGGTCCCGGCCGAGGTCCTGCGGGCCACCCTCGCCGACCCCGCGCGGCTGGCGCGCTGCGTCCCGGGGTTCCAGCAGGACGCCGACGCGGCCGCCGGTCCGCTCGCGGGCCGGCTGAAGGTCCGGGTCGGCGGCAACACCATCACCTACCGCGGCGCCTGGCACGTCACCGAGCGGCCCGGCGGGTTCGCCGTCGAGGGCGAGGGCGCCGAGGTCCGCGGCAAGGGCACCGTGACCTGCGGGCTCACCGTGGCGCTCGGCCCGCTCGCCGGGGGCACCACGCTCGGCTTCACCGGCTCGGTCACCGCGACCGGACGGCTCGCCGACGCCGCCGAGGAGGCCCGGAACGCGGCCGGGGCCCGGATGCTCGACCGGTTCGCGGAGGCGCTGGCCGCCGTCGCGGACGTCGAGGCCGAACTGGCCGCCGAGGGCACGGGCGAGGGGACGGGCGCGGGCGTGGCTGCGGGCGCCACCGCGGGCGAGGCCACCGACGACGAGGCCACCGACGACGAGGCCGCCGTGGACGACGACGGGGTGGACGACGACGGGGTGGACGACGGCGTGGAGGAACCGGGCGGCCACACCTCGGTCTTCGACACCCCGGTCCCGCCCCCGTCCCTGGACCCCCGCGCCGACGAGGACTTCGGCAAGGACGCGGACGCCGACACCGACGCCGGGAAGAACACGGACGGCGACGGCTCCGCCCCGGCCGGCGGCCCGGCGAAGAACGGATCCCCCCGCGACGCGGACGCCGCCCCGAAGAACGGCAAGCGGGACGACGCCACCGCCGGCCGGGCCGGCCGGCCGCCCGCCGAGGCCGCGCACGCCCGGCGCACGATGATCGGCCGCAGCGCCGAGGAGGTCGACCACGCCCCGCCGCGCGGCCGGTACGCCCCCATGCCCGCCGCCGAGACCTCCAGCGCCGGCGCGACCCTGCGCTGGATCGCCCCCGCCGCCGCCCTCGCGGTCGCCTCCGCCGTCGTCGTCCACCGCGCCCTGCGCCGCCGCCGCTGACCGCGCGGGGCCGGCCGGGGCGGCCGGGGCGGCCGGGGCGGAGAAGGCCGCTGAGCAGGTGAACCTTTCCGGCTGCCGCACTAGGGTCAGTGCGTGAGCAATCTGACGCGACTGACGGCCGGCGACGCCGAACTGACCATCGACCCGGACCACGGCTGCCGCATCGAGAGCCTGCGCCTCGGGGACACCGAACTGCTGGTGAGCGGCGAGCACTTCGGCTCCTTCGTGATGGTGCCCTGGGCGGGCCGGACCGAGAACGGCCGGTTCCGCGACGGCGCCGCCGTCCACCAGCTGCCCGTCCACGGGCACGCGGCGCCGCACGCCATCCACGGCACCGTCCGCGACCAGCACTGGAAGACGGCGCGGGCGACGGCCACCACGGCCGCCTTCACCACCGAACTCGGGGACCCCTGGCCGTACGCCGGAAAGGTCACCCAGACCGTGGAGCTGACCGAGGACTCGCTCACCCTCCAGCTCGGTGTCGAGGCCGCCGACGACTCCTTCCCGGCGCAGGCCGGCTGGCACCCCTGGTTCCGCCGCTCGCTGGACGGCGGCCCGGACGTCGAGATCGGCTTCCAGCCGGCCTGGCAGGAGGAGCGCGGCACGAACCACCTGCCCACCGGCCGCCGGATCGACCCGCTCCCCGGCCCCTGGGACGACTGCTTCGGCATGCCGGACGGGGTCGACGTCACCCTCACCTGGCCGGAGCGGCTGGAGCTGCGGATCACCAGCCGCGCCGAGTGGGTGGTGGTCTACGACGAGCCCGCCGACTCGGTCTGCGTCGAGCCGCAGTCCGGCCCGCCCAACGGCCTCAACACCCACCCGCGTCTCGTCACCCCGATCGACCCGCTGGAGATCGCGACGACCTGGCGCTGGCGGAGGCTCTGACCGGCTGCCGAGAGGCACGCCGGGCAGGCCCCAGGAGACAGGCCCTAAGCTCGTGAGCATGACTGACGTACGTGCTGAGCTGCTCCAGCAGATCAAGGACAAGGCCGTGGTGCACGGCAAGGTGACCCTCTCCTCGGGTCTTGAGGCCGACTACTACGTGGACCTTCGCCGGATCACGCTCGACGGTGCCGCGGCGCCGCTGGTCGGTCAGGTCATGCGCGAGCTGACCAAGGATCTGGAGTTCGACGCGGTCGGCGGTCTGACCCTGGGCGCCGACCCGGTCGCCACCTCGATGCTGCACGCCGCCGCCGCGCACGGCGAGCGCCTGGACGCCTTCGTGGTCCGCAAGGCCGCCAAGGCGCACGGTATGCAGCGTCAGGTCGAGGGTCCGGACATCAAGGGCCGCCGCGTCCTGGTGGTCGAGGACACCTCGACCACCGGTGGTTCGCCGCTGACCGCCGTCGAGGCGGCCCGCGCGGCGGGCGCCGAGGTCGTCGCCGTCGCCACGATCGTCGACCGCGCGACGGGCGCGGGCGAGAAGATCAGCACCACGGCCGGCGTCCCCTACCTCTACGCGTACGCGCTGGACGAGCTGGGCCTCGCCTGATCGGACCGCATGCCGAGACGCCGGCACATCGGGCCCCAGGGCCCGCAGGCGTCCGGTGAAGCGGGTCTGACCTGCTGTTTTGTCGAGGGGTGGAGTGTTTCACGTGAAACACTCCACCCCTTGGCGTATGCGGGGGCCGTGGGACCCGGTGCGAGAGTCTGCGAGGATAGGGGCGACGATGACGTCGCCCCAGGTCAGGGACAGCAACGCACATACCCGCACATCACAAGGAGCGGACGCATGCCCATCGCAACTCCCGAGGTCTACAACCAGATGCTCGACCGGGCGAAGTCAGGCAAGTTCGCCTACCCGGCCATCAACGTCACCTCGTCCCAGACCCTGCACGCCGCCCTGCGCGGTTTCGCGGAGGCCGAGAGCGACGGCATCATCCAGATCTCGACCGGTGGCGCCGAGTTCCTGGGCGGCCAGCACAAGAAGGACATGGTCACGGGCGCGGTCGCCCTGGCCGAGTTCGCGCACATCGTCGCCGCGAAGTACGACGTCAACATCGCGCTGCACACCGACCACTGCCCCAAGGACAAGCTCGACGGCTACGTCCGCCCGTTGATCGCCCTCTCCGAGGAGCGCGTCAAGGCCGGTGGCAACCCGCTCTTCCAGTCGCACATGTGGGACGGCTCCGCCGAGACCCTCGCCGACAACCTGGCGATCGCCCAGGAGCTGCTGCCCCGCGCCGCCGCCGCCAAGATCATCCTTGAGGTCGAGATCACCCCGACCGGCGGCGAGGAGGACGGCGTCACCCACGAGATCAACGACGAGCTGTACACCTCCGTCGAGGACGCCATCCGCACCGCCGAGGCCCTCGGCCTGGGTGAGAAGGGCCGCTACCTGCTGGCCGCCTCGTTCGGCAACGTCCACGGCGTGTACAAGCCGGGCAACGTCGTGCTCCGTCCCGAGCTGCTCAAGGATCTCCAGGCGGGCGTCGCCGAGAAGTTCGGCACCACCTCCCCGTTCGACTTCGTCTTCCACGGCGGCTCCGGCTCCACCGCCGAGGAGATCGCCATCGCCATCGAGAACGGCGTGGTGAAGATGAACCTCGACACCGACACCCAGTACGCCTTCACGCGTCCGGTGGCGGACCACATGTTCAAGAACTACGACGGTGTCCTGAAGGTCGACGGCGAGGTCGGCAAGAAGTCCACCTACGACCCGCGCACCTGGGGCAAGCTCGCCGAGGCCGGCATGGCCACGCGCGTGACCGAGGCGTGCGTCGCGCTGCGCTCGGCCGGCAACAAGATGAAGTGACGAAGCGGGGGGCGGTTCGCCTCCGCGTCCGAGGGCCCGGCACCATCACGGTGGTGCCGGGCCCTCGGCGTATCCGGGGCGGCCGGGTCATCCTTGAGGTCCGTAACGGGAAGTGAGGCATGGTGGCCGAGTTGTCTGAGTTTGATCTCGACCGGGAGATAGACCGGCGGGGGACCTGGTCCGTCCAGTGGGACGGCACAGCCGACCGCTTCGGCGTCTCCGACCTGCTGCCGTTCACCATCTCCGACATGGACTTCGCGTCCCCGCCCGCCGTCCTCGACGCGCTGCGCGACCGGGTCGGCCACGGCGTCTTCGGCTACACCGACTGGCGGCTCGGGGACTTCCGCACGGCGGTACGGGACTGGTACGCGACCCGGTACGGCGCCGACGTCGACCCCGAGGCCATGGTCTACGCGCCCTCCGTGCTCAACCAGCTGTCCCAGCTTCTGCGCATGTGGACCGAGCCCGGCGACGGCATCGTCGTCCACACCCCCACCTACGACGGCTTCCGCAAGGCCGTCACCGGCCTCGGCCGCGAGCTGCGCGGCGTCCCGGTCGGCGACCCGGAGGCCCTGGAGCGCGAGCTGGCCCGGCCCGGCAGCCGGATGCTGCTGCTCTGCTCCCCGCACAACCCGACCGGCCGGGTGTGGACGAAGGCCGAGCTGACCGGGTTCGCCCGGCTGGCCGAGCGGTACGGCGTCGCCGTCGTCAGCGACGAGATCCACGCCGACATGACCGGTGCCGGTCACCGTCACGTGCCGTGGACCGAGATCGCACCAGCGGGTCCGGGCCGGCGCTGGGCGCTGATCACCTCCGGCACCAAGGCGTTCAACTTCCCCGCGCTCTCCGGCTCGTACGGCTTCCTCGGTGACCCGGCCGACCGCGCCGCGTTCGTCCAGCGGATGGAGACCGGCGAGGGCCTGGCCTCCCCGGCGGTCCTCTCCCTCACCGCCCACATTGCCGCCTACCGGCACGGCGCGCCCTGGCTGGACGCGCTGCGCGCCTACGTCGCCGGGACGATGGAGCTGGTCCGGGGGCGCCTCGCCGACGGGCTGCCCGAGCTGGGCTGGACCCCGCCGCAGGCCGGCTACCTGGCCTGGATCGACCTGCGCCCGCTGGGCATCGACAGCCCCGAGCGGGAGGCCGCGCTCCAGGAGGAGCTGGTGACCCGGGAGAAGGTCGCGATCATGCCGGGCGGCACGTACGGCACCCCGGGCTTCGTCCGTCTGAACCTCGGCTGCCCGCGGGCCAAGGCCGAGCGGGGCGTGGACGCGCTGGTCCGGGCGGCCAACCGGCTGCGGGGCTGACGGCCCCGGCCCCTCCGCGAACGCCCCCGGCCGAGTCCGGGAGGCGGTCGCCCGGCTGCGAATCCGGGCCCGCCAGGGGAGCATGCAGGCATGGCCAACGGCGACGGCGCGGGAGCAGCGGGTACGGGGGCGGTGCCGGGCCCGGGCGGCCGCGGCGGCGCGGGCGGTGTCCGGCTCTCCTCCGGGACCGGGCGGTGGATCGTGGTCACCACGGTCCTCGGCTCGGGCATGGCGATGCTCGACTCCACCGTCGTCAACGTCGCCCTGCCCCACATCGGCGAGTCCCTGGGCGCCGACCTGGCCGCCCTCCAGTGGACCGTCAACGCCTACATGGTCACCCTCGCCGGCCTGATCCTGCTGGGCGGTTCGCTCGGCGACCGCTACGGGCGGCGGCGGGTGTTCGTCATCGGGGTGGTGTGGTTCGCGGCGGCCTCGCTGCTGTGCGGCATCGCCCCGACCTCCGGCATCCTCATCGCGGCCCGCGCCCTGCAGGGCGTCGGCGGGGCGCTGCTCACGCCGGGCTCGCTCGCGCTGATCCAGGCCAGCTTCCACGCGGACGACCGGGCCCGGGCGGTCGGCCTGTGGTCCGGGTTCGGCGGGGTGGCCGGGGCGATCGGGCCGTTCGTCGGCGGCTGGCTGGTCGACGGACCCGGCTGGCGCTGGGTGTTCTTCCTGAACATCCCGCTCGCGCTGATCTGCGTGCCCGTCGCGCTGCGGCACGTCCCCGAGTCCCACGACGGGACCGCGCACGGCCGGTTCGACGTGTCCGGCGCGGTCCTCGGCGCGTCGGCGCTCGCGCTCGTGACGTACGCGCTGATCGCCCGGGTCTGGTGGGCGGGAGCGGCCGGGATCCTGGTCGGCGCCTGGTTCGTGCTGGTGGAGCGGCGGCGCGGCGAGACCGCGATGGTGCCGCCGTCGATCTTCCGCTCCCGGACGTTCACCGCGATCAACCTGGTGACGCTGTGCGTGTACGCGGCGTTCAGCGGCTTCTTCTTCCTGGCCGCGCTCCAGCTCCAGGTCGTGTCCGGCTACTCGGCCCTCGGCGCCGGGACCGCCCTGCTGCCGACGACGGTCCTGATGCTGCTGCTGTCGGCGAAGTCCGGCGAGCTGGGCGAGAAGACCGGGCCCCGGCTGCCGCTGACGATCGGGCCGCTGCTGTGCGCGGCGGGCATGCTGCTGATGCTGCGGGTCGGCCCGAACGCCGCGTATCTGACGGACGTCCTGCCCGCGCTGCTGGTCCTCGGCCTGGGCATGGTCACGCTGGTGGCGCCGCTGACGGCGACCGTCCTCGCCTCCGTGGACGTCTCCCGGGCGGGCCTGGCCAGCGGCATCAACAACGCGGCGGCCCGGGCGGCGGGCCTGATCGCGGTGGCCGCGCTGCCGCTGCTCGCGGGCATGGGCCCGGAGGCGTACCGCTCGGCGGTCCAGTTCGACGCGGCGTTCGGGCGGGCGATGACGATCTGCGCGGGCGTCCTGGTGGCGGGCTCGCTGCTCGCCTGGTTCACCCTGCGCACCCCGTCGAAGACGGAGCTGCGGCCTGAATGCCAGGTGCACTGCGGGGTCGGCGCCCCGCCGCTGGACCCGGGCGAGGTGACGGGGGCGGGAAGGGCCCCGGGCCCGGCCTGAGCGGTGTGCCCGGCCGGACCGGGGCCGTTCCCGGGAGCGCTGGTCGGGAGGGTCCTCAGCCGTGCAGCTCGGTGTACGCCTCGTCGCTGCTGTCCTTCAGGAACTGCCAGCAGCGCTCGTGCTCGTCCGTCTCGCCGATGTCGCCGGCGGCGCGGGCCAGCGCGGCGAGGCAGCGCAGGAAGCCGCGGTTGGGGACGTGGCTCCACGGCACCGGGCCGTGGCCCTTCCAGCCGGAGCGGCGCAGGGCGTCGAGACCGCGGTGGTAGCCGGTACGGGCGTACGCGTACGACTCGATCACGCGTCCGCCCGCGTAGGCGTCGTCGGCCAGCGTGGCCCAGGCGAGCGAGAAGGTGGGGTACCGGGCGGCCACGTCGGCGGCGGTCGCGGAGCCCTCGTTCAGCAGCCGGGTGGCGTCCGTGTACTCGGCGTTCTCCGGCAGCAGGGTGGGGTCCGGGCCGCCGAGCAGGTTCTTGTGCGAAGGGGTCGTCATGGGGGAAGTCTGCCACCGGGCCGAGGGGTCCCGGGCCGGCCACGAGCACGTCACCCCGCCCCTCGTACCCCGCCCGTCTCGCCGTCCGCCGGAACCCTGCACCGCCGGAGCCCGTCCTTCCCCCACAGGGGACGGATGTTCGAGCGTGTTCGAGCGGCGGATAGCATCCCCGGGACCGCGAGTCAGGGGGGAATCCGTCGTGGGAACCAGAGGGCGGGGCCGTCAACCAGGACGGAACGCCACAAATCGCAGAGCCGGAACGGAAGCCAGGGCGGGAGGCAGGGCCGGAGCCAGGGCGGGGAGCGGGGCAGGGCGGCGAGCCGGAGCGCGGGCCGGACGCAAGGGCGGGCGCGTGCGCGTCGGCCGGCTGCTGTCCGTGGTCGGCCTGGCCGTCGTCGCGCTCGGCGGCGGCGTCGGGCTCGCCCACTACCAGTCACAGCGCACGGACACGGCCGCGGCCGCGACGCGGACCACCGCGCCCGAGACCGATGCGCCGACCCCGGAGAAGACCACGGCGAAGCCGACCCCGACGAAGACCGTGAAGCCCACGCCGACGAAGACGGTCAAGCCGCCCCCGAAGAAGACCGAGGTGCCGCTGTCCGGCCCCGGCACCTTCACCACGGCCCAGGCGTCCGGCGCGGTCGTCGGCACCGGGGGCACCCTGCGCCGCTACCGCGTCCAGGTCGAGGACGGCGTCGACGTGTCCGCGCACCAGGCCGCCCAGGAGATCCAGGCGATCCTGGCGCACCCGCGCGGCTGGGCGGCGCACGGCCGCGGCCGGTTCCAGCTGGTCTCCTCGAACGCCGACTTCGTCATCCGGATCGCCACGCCCGCCACCGCCGACAAGCTCTGCCTCGCCAACGGCATGGACACGCACGGCGAGCTGAACTGCGAGACCACCTCGGGTGTCGTGGTCAACCTCAAGCGCTGGATGACCGGCTCGCCGACCTTCGCGGGCCCGCCCTCCGAGTACCGGCACCTGATCATCAACCACGAGGTCGGGCACGAGATCGGCCTGCGGACGCACATGAGCTGCCCGGGTCCGGGCAAGCCCGCGCCGGTCATGATGCAGCAGATCAAGGGGCTGCACGGCTGCGTCTCGAACGCGTATCCGTATACCGAAGGGGGGAGCTACATCACTGGTCCGCTCGTGTCATGATGCGCGTGGGAGCACGTGCGACGACGCACGCCTCCTGAGGGGACCGGGGCTCCCGAGCCGGACGTCACGGACGGTCCGGACGAGGGGAGCGGACCGCTACCCGGTAGTTCGTATCGAGGAGACAGAAATGTCAGCCTTCCCAGGTTCCCCCGATCACTCCGGAGCCGGTGCGGTCGCCGCAGCCGACGCGCCGAACCTCGACTTCGCGGGCACGACGCCCTACGAGGACTACGTCCAGGCCGACGTCCTCACCCACCTCCAGCACCTGCGCTCCGACGACCCGGGCGAGATGGTCTTCCTGGTCACCACCCAGGTCATGGAGCTGTGGTTCACCGTGATCGTGCACGAGTGGGAGACCGCGAGCCGCGCTCTGCGCGGCGACGACGTCCCCGTCGCGATGGACGCGCTGAAGCGCTCCGTACGCGAACTGGAGGCGCTGAACCACTCCTGGCGGCCGCTCGCCCACCTCACCCCCGCCCAGTTCAACTCCTACCGCGGCGCGCTCGGCGAGGGCTCCGGCTTCCAGTCGGCGATGTACCGGCGCATGGAGTTCCTGCTCGGCGAGAAGTCGGCGTCCATGCTGGTGCCGCACCGCGGCGCCCCGCGCGTGCACGCCGAGCTGGAGAAGGCCATCCAGGAACCGAGCCTGTACGACGAGACGCTGCGGCTGCTCGCCCGGCGCGGCCTGCCGGTGCCCGCCGAGGTCCTGGAGCGCGACCCGGCGCAGCGCTACGAGCCGTCCGCCGAGGTCGAGCGGGTCTGGGCCGGCATCTACGCCGACCCCGACCAGAACGCCGAACTCGTCCGCCTCGGCGAGGCGTTGAGCGACGTCGCCGAACTCGTCTGGCGCTGGCGCAACGACCACCTGGTGGCCACCCGGCGTGCCATGGGCGCGAAGACCGGGACCGGCGGCTCGGCGGGCGTAGCCTGGCTCGAAAAGCGGGCGCAGAAGAATGTGTTCCCCGAGTTGTGGACGGCGCGCAGTCATGTCTGAGACCAGGACGACCGAGACCACCGACATCCCCGAGACCGGCGGAACGTCCGGGACTTCGGGGCTCCTCGATTCCCCTTCCTCGCTTGAAGAGAAGGCCGCCGGGCTTGACGCGGCCGACGAACTCGCCAAGCACCGCGAGAAGTTCGTCCTCGACGACACCGTCTACCTCGACGGCAACTCGCTCGGCGCGCTGCCCGCGCACGTCCCCGCCCGGGTGGCCGACGTCGTCGCCCGCCAGTGGGGCGACCTGCGCATCCGTTCCTGGGGCGAGTCGGGCTGGTGGACCGCGCCGGAGCGGATCGGCGACCGGATCGCCCCGATCGTCGGCGCCGGCGAGGGCCGGATCGTGGTCGGCGACTCGACCAGCGTGAACGTCTTCAAGGCCGTCGTCGCGGGCACCCGCCTGGCCGGCGAGGGCCGGGACGAGATCCTGGCCGACGCGACGACGTTCCCGACGGACGGCTACATCGCCGAGTCCGCCGCCCGTCTCACCGGCCACCGGATCACGTTCCTCGACCCGGACGAGATCCCTGCCGCCGTGTCCGAGCGGACCGCCCTCGCGCTGGTCAACCACGTCGACTACCGCAGCGGCCGGCTCCGCGACCTGCCCGGTCTGACCGCCGCGCTGCACGCGGCGGGCGCGCTCGCCGTCTGGGACCTGTGCCACAGCGCGGGCGCGCTGCCGGTCGGCCTCGACGAGCACGGTGTGGACCTCGCGGTCGGCTGCACGTACAAGTACCTGAACGGCGGCCCCGGTTCGCCCGCGTACCTGTACGTCGCCGAGCGCCACCAGGACCGGTTCGACTCGCCGCTGCCGGGCTGGAACTCGCACGCCGACCCGTTCGGCATGACCCCCGCCTACGAGGCGGCCGAGGGCGCGGTGCGTGGCCGCGTCGGCACCCCCGACATCCTGTCCATGCTGGCCCTGGAGGCCGCCCTGGACGTGTGGGACGGGGTGCGGATCGAGGACGTACGGGCCAAGTCCCTGGCCCTGACGGACTTCTTCCTGGAGTGCGTACGGGCCTACGCCCCCGTCGGCCGGGTCGCGTCGGCGACCCCCGAGGCGCACGAGGAGCGCGGCAGCCAGGTCGCGCTGCGCTGCGCCGAGGCGCCCGCCGTCATGGACGAGCTGATCCGGCGCGGGGTGGTGGGCGATCTGCGCCGCCCCGACGTCCTGCGGTTCGGATTCACGCCGCTGTACGTGGGATTCGCGGACGTGGAGCGCGCGGCGCGGGTGCTCGGCGAGGTACTTCGGGATATTCCTGCGGCATAGTCCGATTCCTCGCGCGATCCCCTGATCACGGGGGCGGTACGCCTGATACCGTCCCCGCTGATCGGGCCGATCGGCCCCGCCCGAGGAGAGGTTGGAAGCTGATGGACCCCGCCGCGCGCGACGCAGCCGAAGAGGCTTCCGCCCTCTCCCATCCGGCCGTCGCGCCGGACGCCACCGGCGCGTACGGCCCGCATCCCGACCAGGTCGTCGACTTCTTCGCCCCGCGCGACGGCCGGACCTCCGCACCGCTCGTCGTCGCCCTGCACGGCGGCGTCTGGCGGACCCCGTACGACCGGCACCACCTCACCCCCTTCACCGACTTCCTCGCCCGCCGCGGCTTCGCCGTGGCCAACGTCGAGTACCGGCGCGGCAGCGACCTCCCGCGCCAGGGCGGCGCCGCCCCGGTCGCCGGGCGCTGGCCCGAGACCTTCGACGACATCGCCACCGTGATGGACGCGCTCCCCGAACTCGCCGCCGCCCACCTGCCGCAGGCCGATCCGCGCCGCATCGTGCTGACCGGGCACTCGGCCGGCGGCCACCTCGCCCTGTGGGCCGCCGCCCGGCACGTCCTGCCGGCCGGCTCCGCCTGGCGGCTGCCCGCGCCGCCCGAACTGCGCGGCGTCGTCGCCCTCGCCCCGATCGCCCACTTCGGCCGCGCGGTGGAGCTGGACATCTGCGGCGGCGGAGTGACCGAATTCCTCGGCGGTACGGAGCAGTCGGAGGCCCGCGCGCCCTTCGCCGACCCGGCCGTCCTGCTGCCGACCGGCATCGCCACCACCGTCGTCCAGGGCCGCGAGGACAGCGTCGTCCCGGTCGCCGTCTCCGAGGCGTACGTGACGGCCGCGGCCGCGGCGGGGGAGACGGTCGGCTTCACGCTCCTGGAGGACGTCGGCCACTTCCCGCTGATCGACCCGGCGGCGGACGCGTGCGCGGTGGTCGCGGAGGAGATCGCGCAACTGGCCTGGTAGCCGGCGTGCCCGGTGGTCGCGGGACGGGGGCGCCCGGTGGCCTCGGGACGGGGGCGGGTAGTCCTCAAGGGGGAGGCCGTGGAATCCGTACACAGCCGGACGACCCCGGCGCGCGGCCTCCGTACCGTGGACGTGTGACTTCGACCCGGACCACCCCGTCCCCCACCCTCGTCGACCGCAGCCCCGAGGTGCGGATGACGCTCGACGCGTTCGGCGGTCTGCGCGCCGATCTCTTCCAGAACGCCTTCGCCTACCGGCCGTTGCCCCGCATGAGGCCGGCAGGCGGCGCGGCCCGCCTGCTGTCCGAGCGGACCCGGATACACCTGGGCCTGTTCCCGCATGCCGTCGTCATGGTCCTCGCCGTGATCGTCTTCGGTATCGGGTACGGCGTCGCCGGCAACGCCGGCCCGCTCGCCCTCTTCGTCTCCTGCGCGCCCGCCGGGATCGTGCTGCTCACCCTCGTGCGGCCGGTCATGGCCTTCTGGGCCTCGCTCCTCACCGCGCCGTTCATCGGGTTCTTCACCGGCTGGGACGGCTGGCCCTGGTCGCGGAACGCCTTCGCCGCCCATCTGGTCGTTCTGGCCGTGGTCGCCGCCCGCACCCGGCCCCGGGCGGCCTGGTGGATGTGGGCGGCGACGGCGGTCTGCACGCTGTTCATGGAGATGTTCCTCGGGGTCGGGACCGGCTCCGACTCGGTGCCGTTGCTGTTCGTCTCGGCGCTGGCCCTGCTCGCCGTCTCCGTCATCCAGATCCGCCGCGACGCCAAGCGCCAGGTCACCGCCGAGAAGACCGTCACCGCCGTCGAACGCTCCAAGCGCACCGTCCTCGAAGAGCGCACGACCATCGCCCGCGAGCTGCACGACGTCGTCGCCCACCACATGTCGGTGGTCGCGATCCAGGCCGAGGCCGCCCCGTACCGGGTCGAGAACCCGCCGCCGGAGCTGGAGGCCGCCTTCGTCACCATCCGCGAGAACGCCGTCGCCGCCCTCTCCGAACTGCGCCGCATCCTCGGCGTCGTCCGGGCCGAGGACTACGAGGCCCCCGACGCGCCGCAGCCCACCCTCGCCGACCTCGACGACCTGATCGCCAACGTGCGCGAGGCCGGCCTCGAAGTGACCCGGACGGTGACCGGCGCGCGCCGCGAACTGCCGCAGGGCGTCGAGCTGTCCGCGTACCGGATCGTGCAGGAGGCGCTGTCGAACGTGCTGCGCCACGCGCCCGGCGCCGCCGCCACCGTGGAGGTGTCGTACGTGCTCGGCGGCCTCGGCCTGCGGATCGCCAACGGCCCCGCGCGCGGCCTGACGAAGCCCTCGCCGAGCACGGCCGGCGCGGGCCACGGCATCACCGGGATGCGGGAGCGGGTCGCCATGCTCGGCGGGGAGATGACCGCCGGGGAGTCCGAGGACGGCGGCTACGAGATCGCGGTCTTCGTGCCCGTGGCGCGTGCGGAACAGCGCGACGACGAGGGCGCGCACGAGGCAGAGGAGTCCCGGCCGTGATCCGTGTCCTGATCGTCGACGACCAGATCATGGTCCGCGAGGGTTTCTCCGTCCTGCTCGGCGCCATGCCGGACATCGAGGTGGTCGGCGAGGCCGTCAACGGCCGCGAGGCCGTCGAGCGGGTCACCGCCCTCCACCCCGACATCGTCCTCATGGACATCCGCATGCCGGAGATGAACGGCATCGACGCCACCCGCGAGATCGTCGCCGCCGACGAGGACGCCAAGGTGCTGGTCCTGACGACGTACGACCTGGACGAGTACGTGTACCAGGCGCTGCGCGCCGGCGCCTCCGGCTTCCTGCTCAAGGACGCCTCGGCCCGGCAGCTCGCGGACGGCGTCCGGGTGGTCGCGGCCGGCGAGGCGCTGCTCGCGCCGACCGTCACGAAGCGGCTGATCACCGAGTTCGCCCGGTCGGCGGCGGGCGGGCCGCGCCCGCCCGCGACGGCCCGGATCGGCGAACTGACCGAGCGCGAGACGGAGGTCCTCGTGCTCATCGCGCAGGGCCTGTCGAACGCCGAGATCGCCGACCATCTCGTCGTCGCCGAGTCCACCATCAAGACGCACGTCAGCCGCGTCCTGGTGAAGCTGGGCCTGCGCGACCGGACGCAGGCGGCGGTCTTCGCGTACGAGGCACGGCTGGTGCGCGTGGGGGAGTGACCCGCGCGTTCGCGTCCGTAGAGCCGCAGACGGGCCGGCATCAGTGAAGGCCCGGGCCGGGGGATCTCCACCCCTGGTCCGGGCCTTCACCGGTGCCGGCACCGGATGCCGTAACAGCGCCGGTCCCAGGCTCAGTTCCGGATGTCCCGGCGACGCAGTCCCACCAGGCCCGCCGTGACCAGCGCCGCCGCGAGGGCCGTCAGGGCGAGGACCGGCGTCCAGGCCATCTCCGGGCCCGGCACCTTCGGCAGGTGCCCGTACGGGGAGAGGTCGAGGACCACCTGGGGCAGGTTGAGCGCGGGGCCGACCCAGCCGAGCGCCAGGAACAGCCCGGCGACGCCCCACCCGGCGGCCGCGGCCTTCGGGAACGCTCCCCACAGCAGCACCGCGAGCCCGGCGAGCGTCCAGATCGCCGGCAGCTGGACGAGCGCGGCGCCGAGGATCGGGCCGAAGTCCTTCCCGTACGTCGTGGCGAGGCCGAGCCCGCCGAGCAGCATGATCAGCGCCGAGCCGCCGAACGCGATCACCAGGTGCCCGGCCGCCCAGCGCAGCCGGCCGACGGGCCCGGCGAGCAGGGGTTCGGCCCGCCCGGAGGTCTCCTCGCCGTGCAGCCGCAGGACGGAACCGACCGCGAACAGCGACGCGACCATGCCGAGCATCCCGACCATCGTCGCCAGGAAGGCGTCGGTGAGGGCGCTCTGCCCGCCCATCCGCTCGAAGATCTCGCGGGCCTGCTCGTTGTCGCCGACGATGTCCACGGCGCCGCCGACGATCCCGCCGAAGACCAGTCCGGCGACGAGGAAGCCGGCCGACCAGCCGAAGAGAGTGCCGCGCTGGAGGCGCCAGGCGAGCGCGCCGGTGGTGGCGAGCCTGCCCTCGGCCGGGCCGGGACGGGTGGGCAGGAAGCTCATGCCGACGTCGCGGCGGGCGGTCAGCCCGTACGCCACCGCTGTCTGGACGACGACGGCGGCGGCGATGAGCAGCAGCACCCACCACCGTTCGCCGGCGAACGCGCGGACGTGCTGGGCCCAGCCGATGGGGGAGAGCCAGGTCAGGACGGAGTCGCCGGAGGCGGAGCCGGCGTCGCCGGCCGCGCGGAGCACGAAGGCGAGGCCGAGCAGTCCGCCGGTCGCGCCCTTGGCGAGCCGGGCGCTCTCGGTGAGCTGGGCGACGATCGCGGCCATGCTCGCGAACACCATGCCGGTGCCGCCGATGGCGAGGCCGAGCGCGAGCGCGCCGGCGAGGCCCTGGCCGGCGAGACCGGCGGTGACGAGGAGCGCGACGGCGGCGTTCGCGGTGAGCGCGGTGAGGAGGGCGGCGGTCAGCGGGGCGCGGCGGCCGACGGCGCAGGCCGAGAGCATCTCCTGACGGCCCGACTCCTCCTCGTCGCGGGTGTGCCGGACGACGATGAGCAGGCTCATCACGGCGGCGAGGACGGCGGCGAAGGTGCCGAAGCGCCAGGCGACGAGGCCGCCGAGGGAGTCGTCGAGGACCGGGCCGTAGAGCGAACGCATCGAGCTGTTCGCGGTCATGGAGGCGGAGAGTTCGGCGCGCTGCGCGGCCGTCCCGTACAGACTGCCGAGGGAGCCCGGCCCGCTGGCCACCAGGCCGCCGGTGATCAGGACCCAGAGCGGGATCATCAGCCGGTCGCGGCGGAGCGCGAGCCGGGTGAGGGGGCTGGTGCCGGTGAGGGTCGGGCTGCCGCTGGTGGCGCTCATGACGCGGGCACCTCTTCCCCGTCCGTGTCTGTGTCCGCGTAATGGCGGAGGAAGAGTTCCTCCAGGGTGGGCGGGGTGCTGACGAGGCTGCGGACGCCGGACTCGGTGAGCGAGCGCAGGACGGCGTCGATCTTGTCGGTGTCGACCTGGAGGCGGACGCGGTGGCCCTGGACGTCGAGGTCGTGGACGCCGGGGAGGCGGGTGAGGCCGTTGGGCGGGCCGGCGAGTTCGGCGACGACGCTGGTGCGGGTGAGATGACGCAGCTCGGCCAGCGAACCGGACTCGACGGTGACGCCCTTGCGGATGATGCTGACCCGGTCGCAGAGGGTCTCGACCTCGCTGAGGATGTGGCTGGACAGCAGGACGGTGACGCCGCGCTCGCGCGCCTCGTCGACGCAGTCCTGGAAGACCTCCTCCATGAGGGGGTCGAGGCCGGAGGTGGGTTCGTCGAGGACGAGCAGGTCGACGTCGGCGGCGAAGGCGGCGACGAGGGCGACCTTCTGGCGGTTGCCCTTGGAGTAGGTGCGGCCCTTCTTGGTGGGGTCGAGCTCGAAGCGCTCGATCAGCGCGGCGCGCCGGGCCGGATCGAGGGGGCCGCGCAGCCGGCCGTACAGGTCGATGACCTCGCCGCCGGTGAGGTTGCGCCAGAGGGTGACGTCGCCGGGGACGTAGGCGAGGCGGCGGTGCAGCTCGACGGCGTCGGTCCAGGGGTCCTTGCCGAGGAGGCGGACCGTGCCGGAGTCGGCGCGCAGGAGCCCGAGGAGGACGCGGATGGTGGTGGACTTCCCGGAGCCGTTGGGGCCGAGGAAGCCGTGGACCTCGCCGGTCTCGACGTGGAGATCGAGGCCGTCCAGTGCCTTGGTGCGGCCGAACGCCTTGTGGAGTCCGGCGACGCTGATTGCCTTCGTCATGTTTCTGAACGTACGCTTGTTTCACAAACTTGTGAAGTTAAGGAAGCATAAAAAGTGGGTGAGATAGTGGAAGGCATGACTGACCGCATAGAGGACCGGGACCGGGACCATGACCGCGACGCTGCGCCCCAGGCCGACGCCGAGAGCGCGCGCTTCGTGGAGCGGTTCGCGTCCGAACTGACCCAGGCCGGCATGCAGCGCATGGCGTCCCGCGTCTTCGCGGCCCTGCTCGTCTCCGAGGAGGGGGCGATGACCTCGGCGGAGCTGTCGGAGCGGCTGCGGATCAGCCCGGCCGCCGTCTCCGGGGCGATCCGCTACCTGTCCCAGGTCGACCTGGTCGGCCGGGAGCACGTACCGGGCTCGCGCCGCGACCGGTACGTGCTCCACAACCACATCTGGTACGAGTCGTTCATGCGCCGCGACCAGCTGCTCACCCGCTGGGGGACCATGATGCGGGACGGCGCCCAGATCATCGGCCCGGACACGGCGGCGGGCCGCCGGGTCGCGGAGACGGCGGAGTTCTTCGACTTCCTGCACGACGAGCTGATGAGCATCCTGGACCGCTGGCAGGCCAAGAAGGAAGCGCAGCGGACGGCGGCTACCGGAGCGGAGTGACGGGCGGGACCGGGGAGTCCGGCGGGGTCGGGGAGTCCGGCGGGGCGGACGGGGCCGATGGGGCCGACGGCGGGGCCAGCCGCTCCAGGAGCGCGTTGAATCCGGGCGTGCCCGCTTCGAGATACAGGTCCATGGGCCACAGCGCGCGGCCGTCCGCCCGGGCCATGACGACCGGACTCCCGTCGACGGCCAGGTCGAGCCAGCCGCGCAGCTCCAGCGAACCGGTCGGCGCGTCCGGCAGGTTGTACGGCAGGAGTCGGAGCAGTCCCTCGGGCCGGTCGCCGGGCCCGCCGTGCGCGGGGAAGACGGCGAGGAACGGCGCGCTGCTGCCTTGGTGGCCGAGGAGGACGTAGCGCTTCGGTACGGGGACGGGCGCGGCGGCCGCGCGGGCGAAGAGGCGGACGGCCGGACGGCCGGAGCGCACGAACCGGATGCCGTTGACGACGGTCCCGATCAGGACGAACGCACAGCCGAGCCGTATCTGGAAGCCCTCTTCGAACCAGGCCGCCGCCACCATGAAGGGCGCTGCGACCAGGCCTATCAGGAAGGCGGACAGCCCGGAGGCGCGGCGCAGGGTGGGCACCCGCCACCACGGGACGCCCTGCCGGAAGTCCGGCTCGGGGCGGCGCGGCCGGCGGGGGCGCTTGCCGGTCCAGACCCGGGAGGCGAGGAGGGCGTACGTGACCTCGGGGGCGGGCGCGGGCGTGTGTCCCGCCGGAGCCGCGAGTGGTACCGGTCCGAGCGGCACCGGCCCGAGCCGCCGCAACCGCCGGCGCCGGACGAAGCTCACGGTGCCGCCGACAAGCCCGACGAGCAGCGCGAGCATCCCGCCGAGCTCCATCATGACGACGCTGTCCTCGGCGTCCGATATGTAGTCTCCCCGCTCGACCACGGGGTAGATCTCGCCCTTCCACGGCCCGTACGAGACGACGAAGGCGCTGTCCCACCGGTAGGCGTCCGGGTCCGCGTCGTCGGCGCACCGGAACGGGCCGGTCCGCGTCACTCCGTCGAAGGGGTCCTGCCAGGTGACCGTGCAGCTGTGGTCGGGCCGCACGCTGCGGATCGTGACATCGACAGCCGGATCGTTCCGGGCGGCCTGCTCGAACCAGATGCCGGTGCCGAGGACGGCCGCGCTCAGCAGGACGACCCAGCGCCACACCCCTGTGCGCCGTCGCCGTGATGCCGTTGGAGGTGCGGCCTTCCGCAGGGACACGCCCGGCGGGAGGGAGCCGGCCTGCGGCTGGACCGGTACCGGACGGCCGAGCAGACCCCCTTCGGTCGCCCAGCCGACCGTCAGCCGCCGGGCACGCGCGCCGCGTACGGGCGCCGTCCAGACCAGCGAACCGCCGCCCGGCTGGGACAGCACGCCGCCCCGGAGCGGATCGCCGCACCACCACATCACGCCGCTCGCGTCGGGCTGGGCGAGGTCGTAGCGCTGCTGGATCGTACGGATGACCAGGGGGAAGGTGCTCCCGGTCGCCGGGTCGCCCAGCACGATCTTCGCCGCGAACGTCCCGCGCGGGACGATGAGGGCGGGATACGCGATCCACGGCCCGGCGTCGAGGGCGTGCCGCATCCGCCGGGCGGCCGCCAGGGAGAAGAGCCCCAGCACGATCGCGAGCACGCCGACCATGACACAGCCGGTGGCGACGTCCCCGCCGAGCCCGTCGTCGCCCAGGGTGGCGAACAGGACCGCCCCGGCGATGACCGAGAGCGCCCCGCCGCCGGCCGACTGCCGGGCCCGCGCCTGGTAGGCGGCGAGCGCGGCCTTCGTCTCCGGCAGGTCGAGCGCTGTCGCTCTGTGCGTGTCGCCGGTGCTTTCCGAACCTTCCGACATCAAGACCCCCCACGGCCTCACGGGGCCAGTGGGAAGGAGGCCCCCCTGGGGCGGAGCCTACGGAGGGGCCACACTCGGACAGAGGGCGGGCCACACCAGAAACCCACCCGACACGCCCACCCCAAGGACCCCGCTCTACCCCGCCCCCGTCACCCCGACTCCGCGACCGCCCTCTCCTCTGCTCCCTCCGCTCCCTCAAGTCCGTCCAGCAACCCCCGCTCCGTCGCCTCCTGGACCATGAACTGCCGGACCGCCGGGCGGCGTACCGGCGTCGTCCAGATCGGCCGGTCGCCGCTCGACCGGGCCAGGACTCCGCCCCGTAGCGGATCACCGCACCACCCCATCACGCCGTCGGCGGCCGGCTTCGCCAGATGCGGACGCTGCGTCCTGACGTACAGCGGCAACGTCTCCCCGGTGGCCGGGTCGCCCAGCACGACGACCACGTTGCGCACCCCGCTCGTCAAGAGAACCGCCGGATACGCGTTCCACGGCCCCGCCGCCAGGACGCGCCGCATCCGGCGTGCCATGACCAGCCCACCGAGCCCCCTCAAGGTGGCGATCCCGCCGAGCAGGATGAGCGGGATCGGCAGATCCGACCCCGGGCCGTACGAGGTGCCGTACCGCAGCCACTCGCCGAGCGCCCACACGGCCGCGCCGGCCACCGCCGACGCGTACGCCCGCGCCCGGTACCGGGCCAACGCGCGCGCCGTCTCCGGCCGGCCGAGCGCCACCCCTCGCGTCCCGTCGTCCCGCGCCCCGTCCCCGTACGCCTCGTCCGTCACGATCCCCACCCCACCTCGCACACCCCACCCCACACACCGCAACCCACACACAGCCACACCCCGTACGTCCGCCGGCCGGACCCCCGGCCCGGCCCTGGGCCCCGGCTACCGGCTCCCCACCGGCCCCGCCGCCCCCACCGGCACCGTCAGCCCCCACGCCGCCTCCCGTACCGCCCAGGTCCGCCGGGTCACCGGCCCCGACACCGTCGCGTCGGCGCGGTAGCGGAAGTCCGGGCCCGCGACCGAGAGCGTCCGGACGGCGGTGTGGACCGCCGGGGCGTCCGCCGGGACCAGCGTCAGCGCCGCGAGCCCGCCCTCAAGCCCCGTCGCGCTCAGCCCCTCCACCGGCGTGTCCAGGTCGCAGAGCACCACCCCGTCCGCCTCGATCCGCAGCCGGTGCGTCCGTACCGCGAGCCCGGCCGGCACCGGCGGCCGCACCAGCGTCCGTACCAGCGAGCGACAGGTGTCCCACATCGTCGGCTGGGCCGGTACGAGCGTCCGCGCCGCCGGTACGTCGAGCCGCGTCAGGACCACGCCCCCGCCGTCGTCCACCAGCAGGTCCAGCCGCCGCACCACTCCGTCGAGCACCGCCCGGGCCGCCCCCACCGCCCCCTGCGGGACCCCGAGCGCCCGGGTCGTCTCCAGCCCCTCCGGCGCTCCGATCGGGACCACCGAAACGGTCGTCCCGCCGTCCTCCCCGCTGTCCGCTCCGGCGGCTCCCTCATCCCCCGGCGCGGCCATCGGCGCGACCGCCATCGGGGTGGAGTCCCGCCCGTCCCGTTCGCGCTGGAGCAGCGTCACGACGCGCAGCAGCGCGCGGTCGTCGCCGAGCACGACGGGCCGCCGATGACCCCGCCGGGCCAGTGCGCGGGCGAATTCCTGGGGCCCTTCCGGCAGGCAGATCTTCGCGTCCGCGCCCGCTGACAGCACGTCTTTCGCGATCCGTACGGACTCGCCGTCCAAACGGCGGGCGACCGGGTCGACGAGGACCAGCAGCTGGTCGTGATCCGACACCTCGGTCCTTCCTCGGGTAGTCTCTTTGTGCAAGAGCCCCTTGCGCTATTGCGCCAGGGGCTTCGTCTATTCCGGGGCACACCGGGTGAGGCGGCGTTCGGCCCCCGACCTTGGACATGCCCCGCCCGGAAGGGGTGTACGCCTGTGCCCGCACTTGTGCTGCTCGGTGCTCAGTGGGGTGACGAGGGCAAGGGAAAGGCCACCGACCTGCTCGGTGGGTCCGTTGACTATGTAGTGCGCTACCAGGGCGGCAACAATGCCGGCCACACGGTCGTCGTCGGCGACCAGAAGTACGCGCTGCACCTTCTCCCGTCCGGAATCCTCTCTCCGGGATGTACCCCGGTCATCGGAAACGGCGTCGTCGTCGACCCGGCGGTCCTGCTCTCCGAGCTGAGCGGACTGAACGAGCGCGGCGTCGACACCTCCAAGCTCCTGATCAGCGGAAACGCTCACCTGATCACGCCGTACAACGTCACCGTCGACAAGGTGACGGAACGGTTCCTCGGCAAGCGCAAGATCGGCACCACCGGCCGTGGCATCGGCCCGACGTACGCCGACAAGATCAACCGCGTCGGCATCCGGGTCCAGGACCTCTACGACGAGTCGATCCTGATCCAGAAGGTCGAGGCGGCGCTGGAGAGCAAGAACCAGCTGCTCGCCAAGCTCTACAACCGCCGCGCGATCGAGGCGGAGCAGATCGTCGAGGAGATGCTGGGCTACGCCGAGCAGATCAAGCCCTTCGTGGCCGACACCACCCTGATCCTCAACAACGCGCTCGACGAGAACAAGGTCGTGCTCTTCGAGGGCGGCCAGGGCACCCTGCTCGACGTCGACCACGGCACGTACCCCTTCGTCACCTCCTCGAACCCGACCGCCGGCGGTGCCTGCACGGGCGCCGGTGTGGGTCCGACGAAGATCAGCCGCGTCATCGGCATCCTCAAGGCGTACACCACCCGCGTCGGCGCCGGTCCGTTCCCGACCGAGCTGTTCGACGAGGACGGCGAGGCGCTGCGCCGCATCGGTGGCGAGCGCGGTGTGACCACCGGCCGTGACCGCCGCTGCGGCTGGTTCGACGCGGTCATCGCCCGCTACGCGACCCGCGTGAACGGCCTGACCGACTTCTTCCTGACCAAGCTCGACGTGCTGACCGGCTGGGAGCAGATCCCGGTCTGCGTCGCGTACGAGATCGACGGCAAGCGCGTCGAGGAGCTGCCCTACTCGCAGACCGACTTCCACCACGCGAAGCCGGTCTACGAGATGCTGCCGGGCTGGTCCGAGGACATCACCAAGGCCAAGACCTTCGGCGAGCTGCCGAAGAACGCCCAGGCGTACGTCAAGGCCCTGGAGGAGATGTCCGGCGCCCCGATCTCCGCGATCGGCGTGGGCCCGGGCCGGGACGAGACGATCGAGATCAACTCGTTCCTGTAGGACACCCGCGAGGACTCCCGCGAGAACTCCCGTGAGGGCCCGCGTCCCGGCTTCGGCCGGGGCGCGGGCCCTTTCGTCTGCGTTCGCACGCGCGTGCGCGGTGGGAAATCGGCTTGTTCACCGCTTGCGTACGGTCGGATACTTTCGCTTCTCTTCTCGTCCCGAACTCTCGTGGCCACAGGGGGACATGATGACCACACCCGAGAAGCCGTCCGTACCACCGCAGTTACAGCCACCGCAGTTACAGCCACCGACAACGCCACCGACAACGCCACCGACAACGCCGCCACCGGCGTCCGCGCCCACTCCACCTGCCTCCGCTCCACCCGCGTCCGCACCGGCCGCCCCCGGGTTCGCGCCACCCGCGGGTCCGCCTCCCGCGGGCGTGCCAGTCGCTCACCGCGTGGATCTGATCATCAGCAAGCGGCTGCTGTGGATCGCCGGGGCGGCGTACCCGCTGCACAACATCGCCCGCGTCTACACGTTCCTGTTGCGCCCGGCCAAGGCGAAGGCCGTACGGCGTTTCGTGAAGTACGCGAGCTTCACCTTCGCCGCGACCATCGCCCTCACGATCATCGCCGGGCTGTCCGCCGTCGGGGTGCAGCAGGACCCGAGCAGCCTCATCGCCTTCGTCTGGGTGCTCGCCTTCGGCGTCGGCGTCTGGCTGCTCGTGGAGATGTTCAAGGTCGTGGGAGCTCCGTCCCACCACGTCCTCGCGGTCGAGTCGAACGGCCAGTCCACCGCCCTGGTCACCGCACCGGACCCCGCCACCCTCAACCACCTCGTCGGCTCGATCGCCTACGCGATCGAGCACCCGGACGTCGAACTCCAGGTGCGCGTCGAGCGGTTGCTGATCTCCAGACCCAGCAACTACTACTACGGCGATACGGTCAACATGTACGGCGGTGCCGGAAACGTGGGGATGGCGAAGTGAGCGGCGACAGCGGAAGCAACTACTTCTACGGCAACACCGTGAACATGCACGGCGGGACCGGCAACACCGGCATGGTGTTCAACGCGCAGGGCGCCGGCTCGGGGCAGGACTCGGCCGAGCTGACCCGCGCCGTCGGCGAACTCGTCCGGCTGCTCGCGGAGTTGCGGCCCCAGCTGTCCGCGCAGGACGCCGAGGTGGTCGACGCCAGCCTGCCGGCGATCACCGGCGAGGAGGAGGCCGAGCCGACCCGGCGCCGGCAGGCGCTGATGACGGTCCTCGGGATCGCCTCGCTCGCCGAGACGCTCGGTCCGCCGGTCGTCGCCGCGATCCGCGGCGTCCTGGGCCTGCTCGGCGGCTGACCCGCGGGGCGGGCCGGCACCGGGGGCCGCCCGTCCTACGGGACGAGCGGGAGGAGCTCGCCGGACACGCGGGGCGCCGGGAGGAGGCCGCCGGTGTGGCGGGTCGCCGGGAGGGTGGCGAAGGGATTCCCGGGGCCCATCGGCGTCATCAGGCCCGTCCGCGGGTCGGCGACGAATCCGTGCTGCCAGAGCGGCAGCGGGATCGGCTGCCCGCCGTTCGGGGCGGCGAACCCGACGACCTCGGCGCTCCCCGTCGCGGGGTCCATGGCGTAGACGAGACCCCAGCCGGGCGACGCGGCCTCGGCGCCGGCCGTACGCTCCGGGGACGTGGCGGGGGCGGGGCCGCCCGCGGAGACCAGTGCCCATAACGCGGCGGCCGAGGCCACCACCACTCCGTACTTCAAGACCTTCATCTGAACCTCTGGTCGGCTTCGGATGCGGAAAAGATCCTCAAGCATAGGCATAGGCATGGGCAAGGCAGTCGGCCTGTCCTTCCTGACCATGGCAGTCAGGGCCGTCAGGGGCGTCAGGGCCTTCAGGCGTCCAGGCGGGTGTCCCGGCCGGCCTTCTCCCACGCCGCGAGGTCGTCCCGCACCTGGTCCAGGTGCAGCCGGATGGTGTCGATGGAGTCGTCGCCGAGCGCGAGCCGCAGCGGCGGCTCGTCGGCGTCGAGGGCGGCCAGGACCGCCGCCGCGGCCTTCGCCGGGTCGCCCGGCTGGGCGCCGCCGCCGGTCTCGACGAAGGCGCGGGTCGCGCCGGCCGTCTCGGCGTAGTCGGCGATGCCGTCCGCGCTGAGGCTGTGGTTGCCGAACAGGCCGGTGCGGAAGGCGCCGGGTTCGACGATCAGGACGCGGATGCCGAGCGGGTTCACCTCGGCGGCCAGCGCCTCCGACAGGCCCTCCAGGGCGAACTTCGTCGCGCTGTACGCGCCGAAGCCCGCCATCGACATCTGCCCGCCCACGCTGCTGAGCTGCACGATCGCGCCCGAGCGCCGGGCCCGCATGTACGGCAGGACGGCACGGGTGAGGGCCGCCGGGGCGAAGACGTGCAGGTCGAAGAGCGAGCGCAGCTCGGCGTCCCCGGTCTCCTCGACCGAACCGACGTGTGTCCGGCCCGCGTTGTTGACCAGGACGTCGATCCGCCCGTGCCGTTCGGCGACCTCGCGCACCACCCGGTCGACGGCGGCGGTGTCGGTGACGTCGAGGGTGACGGCCTGCACCTGGTCGGGGTGCGCGGCCACCAGGTCGTCCAGGGTGCCCGCCCGGCGGGCGGCGGCCACCACGACGTCCCCGGCCGCGACGGCGGCCTCGGTGAAGGCGCGTCCGAAGCCGCTGTTGGCGCCGGTGATCAGCCAGACCTTGTTCATGCGCGTGTCCTCTTCGTCGGATCGGCGGGCGTCCTGTCGGCGCTCTTCAACAAGACTGCGGGGAAAGCCTGTTGGCCGTCCAAGACCTGCCGTGATAACCGTTGGCTATGGATGTCCACGGACGCGAACTCCGCTACTTTCTGACCGTCGCCGAAGAACTCCACTTCACCCGGGCCGCCGAGCGCCTGTACGTCTCGCAGCCCGCGCTCAGCAAGCAGATACGGGCCCTGGAGCGGCAGCTCGGCGCCCCGCTCTTCGTCCGCGACCGCAGTGGCGTCCGCCTCACCGAGGTCGGTACGGCCCTGCTGCCGCACGCCCGTGCCGTGCTCGCCGCGTGGGCCGGGGCGGAGGAGGCGGTACGGGCCGCGCGGGCCGACGCCGAGGCCACCCTGGTCATCGGCATGGCCACCAGCCCCGGCCGGGGCGGGCTGCTGCCCGCGATCCGTTCCCGCTTCACCGAGGCCCACCCGGACGTACGGCTCCGGCTGCGCCAGGTCGGCTGGGACGACGCCAGCGCCGGGCTCGCCGACGGCTCCAGCGACCTGGCCTTCGTCTGGCTCCCGCTGCCCGGGGCCGTCGCCGCGCGCTACGACTGGCTCGTCGTCGCCACCGAGCCCCGCCTGGCCGCCCTGCCCGCGCACCATCCGCTGGCGGCCCGCGACCGGATCGCCTTCGCCGACCTCCTCGACGAGCCCTTTCTCGCCCTGCCCGGCACCATCCCCGAGCTGCGCGACGACTGGCTGGCCCTGGACGAGCGGGGCGGCCGGCCGGCCCGTATCGGCGCGGAGATCGGCTCCAGCGACGAGACGTACGAGGCGCTGGTCGGCGGCCTCGGCATCTGCCTGGTCGCCGCCGGGAACGCCCCGCTGCTCGCCCGCGACGGCGTCGTCACCCGCCCCGTCGACGGCGTCTCCCCGTCCCGCTTCGCCCTCGCCTGGCGCGCCGACGACCACCGCCCGGTCGTCCGGGACTACGCGCGGGCGGCGGCCGCCGTGGCGGGCCATGTGTGAGTCACGTGAGTCACGTGAGTCACGTGAGCCAGGTAAGGGAGGTGCGAGTCAGCGGGGCCGGAGCGGGTCGAGGGTGAACTCCCACTGGTGGCGGCTCTTGTCGATCACGAGCAGCTGCGGGCCCGCCGGGATCCGGACCTTCTCCTTCACCCGGCGGCCGTTCCACGCGTAGACGAGCTCGTCGGCGGGGCGGCGCAGCTCGTGCGGGGTGGCACCCTCGTGGCGGTTCACCTGGAACCAGCCGTTGTGCTTGTCCCGCGCCCGGACCGTCAGTTCGGCCGCGGAGCCCGTGTGGACGAAGACCTCGCGCCCGCTTCCCTCGATCGTCCCGGGCCCGATCGGGCGGGCCGCCGACAGGGGCAGGACGGTGAGCTCCCAGCGGCCGGAATGGCTCACCTTCAGCTTCACCGGGCCGCCCTTGCGCGGCGGGACGAGCAGGGCGCGGCCGTGGTGGTCGGGCAGGTCGTCGCAGAAGACGTCGTCCTCGCGGCCGGGGATCTGGACGACGAGGAAGTTGTACTCCCTCCCGACCCGCGCCTCCAGGATCACCGGTTCCGCGTTCGGCGGGAACGGTAGATCGACCGTGATCTTCTTGTCCTCCTTGCCGCTGAAGACGCGCGGCTCGAAGTCGAAGAGGCCGGCGGCCCAGGACGGGGCCGCCGCCGAGAAGGGCGCGGTTGCCGAGACGGGTGCGGTCACGGTGCCGTACGCCGCGAGGGCCGGCCCCGTCTTGGACACGCCCCGCACCGCCATCGGTACGGGTGCGGCGATGGGCAGGGGTACGGGTGTGGGCGCGGGCGCCGGCGCGGACACCGGCACCGGCGCGGGCGGTGGCGGCACCGGGAGGGGCGCCGGCGCGGCCTCGGCCACCACGACGCCGAAGTCCGTGGCGAGACCGGCGAGCCCGGAGTCGTACCCCTGCCCCACCGCCCGGAACTTCCACGCCCCGTCGCGCCGGTAGAACTCCCCGAGGACGAAGGACGTCTCGCTCGTCGCGTCCGTCACCTCGTAGTGCGCCGCCACCGCGCCGCCGGCCCCGACCACCTGCGCGTACAGGCCGGGGACCTGCCCGAACACCCCGCTGTCGACGGACCCGACGACCAGCACCCGCTGGACGGCCGGTTCGACCCGCGGCAGGTCCAGCTCCAGCCACTCGGCGAGCTGCCCGCCGCCCGTGCCCGAGCCCACGTGCCGCACGGCGCCGGACGGGTGCGCGGGCTGGCCGTGGAAGACGATGTCGGCGTCGCCGCGTACCTTGCCGGTGACGTCGAGCAGCAGGGCGGCGGCGTCCACCGCCGGCACTCCCGGCAGCTGCCGGCGGCCCACGGCGATCCTCAACGCTTCCGTCGGGACAGGGGTGTTGGCCCCCTTGGGGATGTGCGTCATGGGGCACATGGTGGCAGTGAAGACGATGTGAAGAACAGGCGATGGGGGAACCGAGTCGAGTCCGCGTCGAGCGCCGCGCCGAGGTCCTAGTCCAGGGACGCGCGGGTGAAGTGCCGTACGCGCAAGGGCTCGGCGAGGTACTCCTCCTCGCCCGGCAGCACCACCGGCTGGTCGCGCCAGCCCTCGCCCGCGTACGCGGCCAGCGCCTTCTCGTCGCGCCAACGGCTCACGTACAGCACCGAGTCGGGCGGCGCGAGCAGCACCTCGTGGTCCAGCAGCCCCGGGTGGAGGGCCGGGAACTCGCGTACCGCGGAGACGAGCATGGCGTGGAACGCCTCGAATCGGCCGGGACGAACGCGCGCTTCACTCACCCTGGTGATCACCTCGTCAGGGTGTCACGCGGGTGCGCGGCAGCCAACGGGTCGTGCGTGGTGAGGAGTGGACATCCCGGGCTGCGTCGGTGACGGTCGTCGCCGGACGACGAGGGAGCATGGGTGAGAGCGTGAGCGCCCCGGCCGCCGCGGAGTCCACCGTGGCGGCCGGGGCTCACCCGGTGAGGGAGACGCGGCCCGTCAGAGGCGAGCCGTCAGGAGGCGAGCGTCAGGAGGCGAGCGTCAGGAGTACACGATCTTGGTCTTCGTGCAGTGCGACGTGACGCCGCCCTTCGTCAGGCAGGCCCACATGACGTACTGGTGGTTCTCGGGCAGGTTGCCGCTCTTCCATACGGTGTAAGGCGAGTTGTGGCCGGCGGTGCTGACCACACGTTCGGCGATGCTGCCGTCGGGCGCGCTCAGATGGGCGACGATGCCATATCCGTCGGCGGTGGCGTCGTAGGCGCCGAGAGAGTCCCCCAGCACGCCACAGCCGGGGTTCGCGCTCCACATGGCGGAGCCGGCGTACTGGCCGGCGCCGTTGTAGACATCGACGGACGGGTACCCGCAGACCTCGTCGGCCGCGGCGGAAGCCGAGCCGGATGTCGCGGTGACGAGGCCCCCGGCCATGACGAGACTGGTCAGCGCGACGCCTGCTTTGTGTGCAATACGCATGTGTGCCCCCAAGATTCCGCCAGAACCTCCGGCGGTGGCACTCAGTATGGGATGCGGGGCGGAGCGGGGCAATGATCTTTCCGGCGGTGGATCAATGCCGGACAGGCCCAGGTGCACCCGCCCCGTCACGCCCGCGCCGAGGCGGCCGAGCAGCCTGAACGGTGCGATGGGGAACGGGACTTGTGCGCTCGGAGGATCCACGTCGGAAGCGCGTGCCAGGGGGCGGCCGCCGCACTCGTTCGATCCTTCGACTCCTCAGCCCGCGCCGCAGATGCGCAGGCCCTTGGGGGTCGCGCAGGGCAGGTGGCCGTGGGTGCCGATGACGGCCTGGCCGCCGCCCCGGGTGAGGTAGGTGAGGAAGCCGGAGGCGAGCGAGTCGGCGGGCGGCTGACCGTACGTGTAGACGTACTCGATCTCCACATACGGATAAGGGGAGTTGCCGATCTCGTCGACGTTCGGGCGGTGGCCGTTGATCGCGATGCGGTGCAGGCCCTTCAGGCTGGTGCCGGAACGCAGTTCGGTGTAGCCGATGGCGCCGGGCAGGTTGGCCACGGTCGTCAACACCTGCTCGGTGCTGTCGAGTTCGCAGCGCAGCGCCTTCGCCTCGGGGTCGTCCTTGGTCGCGCAGTTCTGGGAAGAGTTGGCAGGTTCGTTGCGTTCGAGGACGCGGCGCTGGAACACCTCGCGCGTACCGGAGTTGGCGCCCCGGCTGACGATCCGCACGGGCAGATTCGGCCCGCCCAGCACCTTCCAGTTGGTGATCTCCCCGCGGTAGACACGGCGGAGGTCGCCGAGCGTGATGTCGTCCAAGGCCACGTCGTCGTTGAGGACGACCGTGTAGAGGGAGACGGCGACCGGCTCCTCGCGCAGCTGCGGATACCCCTCGGGCTTCTTGCCGTCGGACAGGGCGAGGAGCGCGGGGGAACCCTGCGTGGTCTTGGCGCCCTGCTCGGCGAGCTGCCGGATGCCGGCCGTGGAACCGTGCGGGTCGACGACGACCTTCGCCCCCTCGCAGTCCTTCTCGTACTGCTGGGCCAGGTCGCGCACCACGGGCGCGAAGGCCGTGGAGCCGGTGACCGTGAGCGTGCCGCGGGCGCAGCCCATCGGCGGCGGCGAGTCGTCGCGCGTCACGATGATCGACGCGAGGACGATCACACAGGCCGTGAGGGTGACGACCACCGCGCGGGCGGCCCGGCCGAAGAGAGGCGGCTTGTCGTCGAAGGTCGTGCTGTGGTTCGGGTGGATGTCGCCGTCGCGTATCTCGCCGGTGACCTCGATGGGGCTGCCCACCGTCCCGCCCGTGAGCAGCACGAGCAGCTTGAAGTACTGCCCCCGGTTCAGCGCCACCCTCGGCAGCCGCACCTCGCCGCCGCTGTGCTCGACCGCCGCCGCGCTGAACGGCGCGTGGGTGAGGGCGACCGCCCGTACCGTCCGCGGAGTGAAGTCGACGGCCAGCCCGTGGGTGTCGAGGTTGTAGTCCTCCCGGCCGATCGACACGGCGCCGTCGTTCTCGATGCGGAGGAGGACGAGGGTGGCGTCGGTCATGTTCGGCTGCTCGTTGAACAGCCCGAGCCGCGCGTCGTCCCGCTCGCCCACCGTGGTGTCCAGCTGGACGCGGTGCCCGATCCGCTTGCGGCGCGGCACCCGGCGTTCGATCAGGAGGACGGCGAAGGTCACGCCCACGCCGAGCAGCGCGGTGACGACGGCGATGACGTTCTCGGGGCTGATCCAGTCCACGGGCGCCACCGTACGGACGCGTGTGCGGTTTCCGGGGCGGGGTCGCGAGCCCGCCGTCCGGTGTTCGCCGTTCCGTCACCCGGGGCGGCGCGGAGGGGGTGACCGAGGGCCGTCACCCCGCGCTTCCACCTGGTGCCAGCATCTGTTGCCGGGGTCGGCGGGCGTGGGTGTAATGGCCCCGAGGGGGCTTCCGTAGGAGGAGATCACCCATGCGCGTCGTCGAAGTGACCACCTACGGCGGACCCGAGGTCCTCGACATGGTCCGCCGTCCCGAGCCCGTCGCCGGGGAGCGGCCCGGCCGGGTGCGGGTACGGCTGCACGCCGCCGGTGTGACCATCACCGACCTGCGGATCCGGGCCGGTCTGTACGCCGACGAGCTGAGCCCGCTGAAGCCTCCCTTCGTCCTCGGCGCGGACTTCGCGGGCAAGCTGCTCGACCCCGCGCCCGGCCCGGAGGGCGAGCTGTCCGTCGGCACCCGGGTGGCGGGCTTCGTGCCCTGGTACACGGAACGGTCCGGCGAGGGCACGTACGCGGAGATCGTCCAGGTCGAACCGGGCTGGCTCGCCCCCGTCCCCGACGACGTCGGGTTCACCCAGGCGGCCTCGGTCCCGCTGGCCGCGATCACCGCCCACCAGGGCCTCGAACGCCTCGGGCTGCCTGCCGGCTCGTCCCTGCTCGTGACGGGGGCCAGCGGTGTCGTGGGGCGCTTCGCCGTCCAGTTCGCGGCAGCGGCCGGGCTGGAGGTGATGGCCGTCTCCTACGAGGGCGACGAGAGCGAACTGAAGGTCCTCGGCGCGAAGCACTGCGTCCGGCGCGGGGACGGCGCCGAGATCCTGGCGGCGGCCCGCGAGGTCGCCCCCGACGGCTTCGACGGCCTCTTCGACGGCGCGCTGATCGGCGAGACGGCGCTGCCCGCCGTGAAGAACGGCGGCGCCTTCGTCGCCCTGGCGGAAGACCGCGCGCCCCTGTCCGTACGCGACATCCGCGTCGAGACGGTGCTCGGGAAGCCGGACGCCGTATTGCTCACGAAGCTGCTGAAGCAGGTCGAGGCCCGCGAGCTGATCACCCGGGTGGCCGACGTGATGCCTCTGGAGGAGGCGTCCGAGGCCCACCGCCGGGCGGAGGCGGGCCACCGGCCCGGACGCGTCATCCTGATGATCTGACGACGGTCTTCGTCCGGGCCGTCCGGTGGGGATCCTGGATCCTGGGTTCGCTCAGCCCTGCCAGGAGAGGAACGCGCCCCAGGCGGCGGGGGCGACGGCGAAGGTGGGGCCCTCCTGCACCTTGGAGTCGCGGAGGTGGACGGAGTGGGCGCAGGCGGCGATTTCGACGCAGTCACCACCACTGCCGTCGCTGTACGAGGACTTGTGCCAGTCGAACGCGACCTCGACGCAGTTCCCGCCGCTGCTGTCGCTGTAGGAGGACTTGAACCAGCTCAGCGTGGTCCCGCTCATGTTCCTTCTCCCGCCAACCGCTTGATGAACGCCAGCGATTCAGCGGCGCTCAGGGCCTGTGACCGGATCCTCCCATAGCGCTGGGTGTAGGTGGTCACCTTGGAGGGCTCGGAGATGAGCAGACTTTCGTCCTGTACGTCGAGGTAGACGAGTCGGTCGTGCTCGGGCGTCTCGACGATGTTCAGCTCACCTCGGTCGCCCGCGAACTCGCCGCAGAGGGCGGTGTCCAGGGGCAGGACGAAGATGCTGACATTGCGGCGGAGGGCGCATTCCGCCAGGTACTCCAGCTGTTCGCGCATGATCTCCCTGCTGCCGAACGGGCGGCGCAGTGCCGCCTCGTCGATCACCAGCTCGATCTGGCATGCGGGCTTCCGGTCGAACAGCGCCTTGCGGTCCATGCGCATCTGGACCAGCTCCTCGACCCTTTCCTCGGCCTTCTCCGGAAAGCCTCCCGCGATCACCGCCCGGGCGTACCGCTCCGTCTGGAACAGGCCGTGGATGAGGTAGTTCGCGTAGAGGAAGAGGCTCAACGCCTTCTGCTCGATGGGCAGGTAGCCCTGGAACTTCTTCGGCAGCTTCTCCATCCGCACCAGCACACGCAGCTCGTCGAAGATGCCGGTGCCGTCGCCCAACACCTCCTCAAGCTTGATCAGCATCTCATCGCTCACCGGCTGCACCAGACGCTCCATCGCGCTCACGGCGGCACCGGTGTACCCCATGAGTGCCCCCAACTGTTCCTGAGTGAGCCCCTTTCGAAGGCGCATTCGCTTGGCGATCGCGGCTGCCATGCGAGCCGCCGTTCCGATGGGTTCGGTCTTCTTTGGTCGAGCCATCGCGGTCCCCTTTCGGACTCAATCGAACTCAAATGAACTCAATTGCATTCCTTTGAATTCAACTGCATGCAAGGCATGTTGACGCAGGTCGAAGGCTTTCCGAGGTGCCTCCGCAGTCGTGGAAAACGCTATCCCTGGTACGGGACGATGCGCCAGTGACCCAAGCAAACACCCAGCGAAACGCGGGCTCTTGTGATTGGATTCCGCCTCACGGTTTTCATCTCCGCAAGGCGGGCGTGCAATTCGACGCGATTCGCGTCGACGGAGACGACGGCCGGCGCCTCACCGACTGGATGGCCACCCTGACGGGCGGCGATCCCGGGCCCGTCGTCATCGAGGAGAACGGGCGGCGCGGGGTCTACTTCCTCGTCGCGCCCGGCTCCACGGCGAACCGGTCGTGGCCGCCGGGCGTGACCCGGTTCAACCAGACCCCCGGGAACATCAGCTACATCCCCGTGCCCGCCCTCACCGGCAACACCTGGCCCCTGGCCTGGTGCTTCCCGCCGACGGTCCCCGGCCGCTTCGTGCACACCCTGCTCCTGCGCTGCGCGGTGACGGAGATGCTGTCGTGACGGGTGGCGGCCCCGACGAGGCCATACCCGGCGAGGCCATAGGAGAGAGGAAGGGGGCCTGGGTCCCCGCCCCGGCCGCTGGCCTGGCGTTTTACGCCCGTACCCCGCCGTCGTCCGGCACTCTGTCTCGTCCGCCGGGTTCTCGGTGGACAAGATGGTGATGGCCGTCCGTACTCCGGTGTCCCTACCCTCTGCCGCATGACCCCTCACGTCGAACCCGACCCCCAGGCCGGTGCGGCCGTCAAGGCCGCCGACCGCGCGCACGTGTTCCACTCCTGGTCCGCCCAGGGCCTGATCGACCCGCTCGCCGTCGCCGGCGCCGAGGGCTCGTACTTCTGGGACTACGACGGCAACCGCTACCTCGACTTCACCAGCGGTCTCGTCTACACCAACATCGGCTACCAGCACCCCAAGGTGGTCGCCGCGATCCAGGAGCAGGCCGGGAAGCTGGCGACGTTCGCGCCCGCGTTCGCCATCGACGTACGGTCCGAGGCCGCGCGGCTGATCGCCGAGCGCACCCCGGGCGACCTGGACAAGATCTTCTTCACCAACGGCGGCGCCGAGGCCGTCGAGAACGCCGTCCGGATGGCCCGGCTGCACACCGGCCGCCCGAAGGTGCTCTCCGCGTACCGCTCGTACCACGGCGCCACCTCCACCGCGATCAACCTGACCGGCGACCCGCGCCGCTGGCCGTCCGACACGGCCGCCGCCGGTGTCGTGCACTTCTGGGCGCCGTACCTCTACCGTTCCGCCTTCTACGCCACCACCGAGGCGGAGGAGACCGAGCGCGCGCTGGCCCACCTGGAGTCCACGATCGCGTTCGAGGGCCCGCAGACGATCGCCGCGATCATCCTGGAGACCGTCCCCGGCACCGCCGGCATCATGACGCCGCCGCCCGGCTACCTCACCGGGGTGCGCGAGCTGTGCGACAAGTACGGCATCGTGTTCATCCTGGACGAGGTCATGGCGGGCTTCGGCCGGACCGGAAAGTGGTTCGCCGCCGAGCACTTCGACGTCGTGCCCGACCTGATGACCTTCGCGAAGGGCGTCAACTCCGGTTACGTGCCGCTCGGCGGTGTCGCGATCAGCGAGAAGATCGCCGCGACCTTCGACACCCGTCCGTACCCCGGCGGTCTCACCTACTCCGGCCACCCGCTGGCCTGCGCCGCCGCCGTCGCCACCATCCACGTGATGGAGGACGAGAAGGTCGTCGAGCACGCCGCCCACCTCGGCGAGCACGTCCTCGGCCCCGGTCTGCGCGACCTGGCCGAGCGCCACCCCTCCGTGGGCGAGGTGCGCGGCATGGGCGCGTTCTGGGCGCTCGACCTGGTCAAGAACAAGGAGACGCGCGAGCCGCTCGTCCCGTACAACGCGGCCGGCGAGGCCAACGCGCCGATGGCCGCCTTCGGCGCCGCGGCGAAGAAGAACGGTCTGTGGCCGTTCATCAACATGAACCGCACCCACGCCGTCCCCGCCTGCAACATCAGCGAGGCCGAGGCCAAGGAGGGTCTGGCGGCCCTCGACGCCGCCCTGAGCGTCGCCGACGAACACACTGTGTGATCGCCGCATCGCACACCGGCGCCCCCGGCCGCGCGCCGCACCCGCGACGCGCGGCCGGGAATCACGGCTAGATGATCATGGTCGGCCCTTGTCTGGTCTAGGGTGTCCGGGAAACCCGGACGGAGGGGGGCCGACCATGCCCGTGGGTGGAGCTGTCACCCGCAACACCCTCCGCCGCCAGATCGCGGATGCGCTCCGTGACGAAGCGCTCGCGGGGCGTCTCCGCCCCGGCGAGGAATTCACGGTCAAACAGATCGCCGAGCAGTACGGGGTGTCCGCGACCCCCGTCCGCGAGGCGCTCGTCGACCTCTGCGCCCAGGGGCTCCTCGATTCCGACCAGCACCGCGGCTTCCGCGTCCACGAGTACTCGGTCGACGACTACCGGGGCATGGTCAGCGCCCGGATGCTCGTCGTGGACGGCATCTTCCGCAGCCGGAGCCCCTACACCCCGCCCGCCGAACCCGACCTGTCGTACGGGGTCGCGCTGGTGTCGATCCGTCGCCGCGGCGAGGCGGCCGCCCGCGCGGCGCGTGCCGGGGACCTGGACGTCCTCATCGGCTACGACATCCGCTACTGGCACGAACTGGGCCGGCTCGTCGCCGACAACGACTACATCGCCGCCTTCCTGCACCGGCTGCGCGTGCAGGCGTGGGTGTTCTCCGTGCCGTACCTGCGGTCCGCCCGCCACCCCGAAGGCCACCCCGAGGGCTGGCTGTGGAGCGGGCACGTCGGGCTCGTCGACGCGGTGACCCGCGGCGACGCGGACTCCGCGGTGGCGATCGTCCGGGACTACAACGCGCGTTCGCTGGACTGGGCCGACCGGCTCGACCGGCTTCCCAAGCCCGGCAGGGACTGAGGGGAACCCGGAAGGGGCCCGACGGGAACGCGGAAGGGGCCTGCCGAACCCGGCGGAACTCGGCGGAACCCGGCGGGGACCCGGCGGGGACCCGGCGCGGACCTGACGGAGCCGACCGGGCTACCGGCGCCACGGGTTGAGGCGGGGCTTCCCCGGGCAGGCACCCAAGGCACCCCTCGGGCGTGCGGGGCGCGTGAGGCCCGCACTACCCTGGCCGTTCCGCACGAACCCATACGGGAGTCCGTACGGGGGGGCGTACGGGAGTCCGTACGGCACCTCGTACAGCGCTTCGTACGGGACCTCGTACCGGAGCCGTACGGGAACTCCGTACCGACTCACCGACCGACTCCTCCAACTGACGGAGAGCGAGCCTCCCTTGGCCTGTGACCTGTGGCTGGTCCCCCTCGTCGACGTGCTGTGCCACAGCCCCGACAACCCCTTCAGCGAGGAACTGGCCGTCTACGACCGGGCCCTGACCGCGGCCGGCCTGCCGACCGTGCCCGTCTACGCGTACATGCCCGGCCTGTCCGGCGACGTTGCCCCGGTCGCGGGCTTCGACTACGAGGCCCTGCACTTCCTGCGCCGCGCGTACCTGCTCCAGATGTGCGGGCTGCCCGTCGAGCCGGTCGGCGAGCTGGGCGGCGACTACGAGCAGCTCCTGGAGATGTTCGAGGCGACGGCCCAGCAGTCGCACCTGGTGTGGCACTTCGACCACGCGGGCGCGTACGTGCCGGTCGACTTCCCCGTACCCCTGTCGTCCGACGAGCTGCTCGAAGGCGGCGGGCCGCTCGGCTCCTCGCACGGGCTGCTGCGCGAGCTGGAGTTCGTCGCGCCCGCGATCGGGATCGACCCGGCGAACCCGCCCGCCGCGCCGCTGCCGCCGGACCGGCCCACCACCCTGGAGGAGCCCGCCGCCCCCGCCCCGTACCTCGACGCCAGTCCGTTCGCGCGCGAGCGGCACGTCTGGCTCGGGCTGCACGCGGCGGCGACGCGGAGCCTGGCCCAGGGGTCGATGATCGTGCTCAGCTAGGGCCTTTCCGGGCCTGGTTATGCTCGCCCCTTCTGAACAGCACGTATGTGGGGGAAGCATGACGCAGCAGATCGCCGACCCGATCGCCGGGCCGATCACCGACCGGCTGGGGCGGGTCGTGGTGCTGGAGGGGATCTCGGAGGACAACTGGCGTGCCGTCGCCGACGTGGCCCCCGCCGACGACCAGCGCCGGTTCGTGGCCGCCCTCGCGGCGCGCTACCTCCTGCTGTCGCTGAACGGCGGGGTCTGGACGTCGGTCGGGGTGCGCGCCGGGGACACCATCGCGGGCCACCTCATGTGGGCGTACGACGCCGAGGACGGCACGCACTGGGTCGGCGGCATGGTGGTGTCCGCCCCCGAACAGGGCCGGGGTGTGGGGCGCGCCGCCCTGCGCGCCGTGATCCAGCGCCTGTCGGCGCTGCCCGAGTGCCGGGAGATCCGTCTCTCCTGCCACCCGGACAACACCGCCGCCGCCCGTCTGTACGCCTCGCTCGGCTTCCGGGCCACGGGGGAGTACGAGGACGAGGAGGCCGTCATGGCGCTTCCGGTCCGGGTTCCCGCCGTCTGACCGGCGGGCCGGCGGGCCGGCGGGCCGGCGGACCGTCTGACCGGCGGACCGTCTGACCGGAAGCGGTCCGTACGGTTCCGGCCGCTGTCGGCGCGGATCAGTACGGATCAGCGCGGATCCGGAGGGCGCTGGCGCGGCATGTTCGGGCGGGTGCCCGGCGGGAGCGGGAAGCGGCCGGGCGGCTGGCCGGCGTCGGCGGTACGGGCCGGCGGCGGGCCCGCGATCCGTACGGCCAGCGGGGTCGGGCCGGTCCGGAACTCCACCATCCAGTCCGACGTCTCGGCCCGCACCAGCTCCGTCACGTCCTCCTCGAACCGGCGCAGCACCCCGAGGCAGCGTTCCGCCGCCTCGCTCGCCGTCCCCTCGGCCGGCCCGAGCACCTCGCGCACGCTCTCCGAGGCCCAGTCGAACTGGAGCGTCTGGAGCCGGCGCTGCACCGCCTGCGCGGTGGCCACGCTCCGCATCCAGCCCGAGGTGAGCCCGAAGTAGCGGTCGCAGCCGAAGCAGGCCGCGCCCAGGAGCAGCGCGAGATAGCCCCAGCGGATGGTGCCGGAGGCCGCCCCCGCCACGTCGAGCAGCGGCAGCGCGGCGCCCGTGATCACCCCGGCGGCGGTGCCGATGCGCAGGGCGCGGGCGGCCCGGCGCTTCCAGACCCGGTCGGTGAGGTACCACTCGGCGGTGCGCAGCGCGTGCGACTCGACCCAGCGGTACAGCTCGTCGAGACACCCGGCGGGGGAGGCCCAGTCGCCCACCGGGAAGGGCTCCCCGGTCAGATCGGGTCTCGCGGCCGGACCGTATGGCCTGCCGGGGCTCCCCGGCTGAGGCTGCGGCGGCATGTCCGGCTGCTGACTCACCGGGGGACTCCTCTGTTGTGCTTTGTGCTGATGTGTTCAGCTTGTGCGCTGTCGCTGTGAGGTCCGGCGCGGCTCTGTCCGGCTCAGAGCCCGCCGTCGGTGCGCCCTTCCTACCGCCGAATGGTGGGCCGCGGTTCCCGAAACCGGGGTTTTCCGCCCGCACGGGGGTGTTGATCAGGTGGAGAGCCCCGTCTTTCTCACTCGAAAGAGTTGCTCGGCGGCACAGTCGCGAACCACGTAGGCTCGGGATACCGGCGACCGTCGCATCGGCCGCCCGGGACATCAGGCTCCCGAGCCTTCGTGTTTTCCGAGACAGCAGGAGTGAGTGACCGTGATCCCCGGTGGTGGCCAGCCCAACATGCAGCAGCTTCTCCAGCAGGCCCAGAAGATGCAGCAGGACCTCGCCCGCGCCCAGCAGGAGCTGGCGGCGACCGAGGTCGACGGGCAGGCGGGCGGCGGCCTGGTGAAGGCCACCGTGACGGGCTCCGGCGAGCTGCGCGCCCTCGTGATCGACCCGAAGGCGGTCGACCCCGAGGACACCGAGACCCTGGCCGACCTGGTCGTGGCCGCGGTGAAGGCCGCCAACGACAACGCCCAGCAGCTCCAGCAGGCCAAGCTCGGCCCGCTCGCGCAGGGCCTCGGCGGCGGCATGCCGGGCCTCGGTTTCTGACCCGGATCCGGTCCGCGGCCGGGTCGGGTTCGATCCGGCGGGCCGCCGCGTCTTCTGCGGCCGGTTTCCAGCCACTACCGTAAGAATCAAGTACCTCAGGGAAGGCGCCGAGCGTGTACGAAGGCGTGGTTCAGGACCTCATCGACGAACTGGGCAGACTGCCCGGCGTCGGTCCCAAGAGCGCCCAGCGCATCGCCTTCCACATCCTCCAGGCCGAGCCGACCGACGTGCGGCGGCTCGCGCAGGCGTTGCTGGAGGTCAAGGAGAAGGTCCGGTTCTGCGCGGTCTGCGGCAACGTGGCGCAGCAGGAGCAGTGCAACATCTGCCGTGACCCGCGCCGGGACCTGGCCGTGATCTGCGTCGTCGAGGAACCGAAGGACGTCGTGGCGATCGAGCGGACCCGCGAGTTCCGCGGCCGCTACCACGTGCTCGGCGGCGCGATCAGCCCGATCGAGGGCGTCGGCCCCGACGACCTGCGGATCCGCGAGCTGCTCACGCGCCTCGCGGACGGCACCGTCACCGAGCTGATCCTGGCCACCGACCCCAACCTGGAGGGCGAGGCCACGGCGACGTACCTGGCGCGGATGATCAAGCCCATGGGGCTGAAGGTCACGCGCCTCGCGAGCGGTCTGCCGGTCGGCGGCGACCTGGAGTACGCCGACGAAGTCACCCTCGGGCGTGCCTTCGAGGGGCGGCGCCTGCTAGATGTATGACGACCGGGTTCGTGCGCACGACGGCGCGCTCTCAGGGAGGCACCTCGATGTCTGACGCCACGCTGCACTCCATCACACAGGACCCCGACGACTTCGCGGTGCAGATCGCGGACTCGATCGAGAGCTTCATCGTCGCCACGGCCGAGGTCGCCAAGGGCGACGAGCCGGACAGCGCGGTGCCCTTCCTGCTCCTGGAGCTCTCCCAGCTGCTGCTGGCCGGCGGGCGGCTCGGCGCGCACGCCGACATCGTCCCGGAGGAGCGCTACGAGCCGGACACGGGGCCCGATCTGGACGTGGACGAGCTGCGCGAGCGGTTCGCCCGGATGCTGGACCCGGTGGACGTGTTCTCGGAGGTCTTCGACCCGTACGAGCCGCGCACGGCGCCCGTCCCGGCCCGGATCTCCGACAACCTCGCCGACATCGTCACCGACCTGCGGCACGGGCTCGCCCACTACCGGGCGGGGCGGACCACCGAGGCGCTGTGGTGGTGGCAGTTCTCGTACTTCTCGAACTGGGGCCCCACCGCCTCCGCCACCCTGCGCGCCCTCCAGTCGCTCGTCGCGCACGTCCGCCTCGACCAGCCGCTCGCGGACCTGGCCGGGCTGGACACGGACGAGGGGCTCGCGGACGAGGCCCTGGCCGAGGAGGCCGGGCGCGTGATGATCGAGGAGATCGCCGGGCCACTGGGGCTGGGACGCGGCGACCTGACGCCCGCGCCGGAGGCGGACGTCCAGAGCTGACGCGACTCGACACGACTCGACGCGGCACGACGCGGCACGACACGGCGCGACACGTACGACGATGACGGTGGCCACCGCGGAGTGGCCGCCGTTTCGCGTGTCCGGGGACTCCGGGCGCGCGTGTCCGGGGGCCCGTACGGTGTCCGGCTCAGGGGCCGTACGGCGTCCGGCCCGGCCTCCGTACGGCGTGCTTTCGGCGTGTCCGCGGCAGGGCTCCGGCGGGGTTCCGGCGCCCCTTCCGGGTACCTCCGACGCCCCTCTGAAACGACCGTGACCGGCCCGTTCCTGCCTCCCACCTGGCTCCGACCTGCTGAATGATCACTCTGCGATCCCGAAATCTCAGGATGTGATATCGCCGGGGTGATTTTCCGACGCTCGTTAAACTGAGCCGACCGCCGCAGCGCCAGCTGTGGTGAAGACCGAGCGAGGAGCGCACGTGGGCCTTGTCGTGCAGAAGTACGGAGGCTCCTCCGTTGCCGATGCCGAAGGCATCAAGCGCGTCGCCAAGCGAATCGTGGAAGCCAAGAAGAACGGCCACCAAGTGGTCGTCGTGGTCTCCGCGATGGGCGACACGACGGACGAGCTGATCGATCTCGCCGCGCAGGTATCCCCGATGCCGGCCGGCCGCGAGTTCGACATGCTGCTGACCGCCGGAGAGCGGATCTCCATGGCCCTGCTGGCCATGGCGATCAAAAACCTGGGCCACGAGGCCCAGTCGTTCACTGGCAGTCAAGCGGGTGTCATCACCGACTCGGTCCACAACAAAGCGCGCATCATCGATGTCACGCCGGGCCGCATCCGTACCGCCCTCGACGAGGGCAACATCGCCATCGTCGCCGGCTTCCAGGGCGTGTCCGCCGACAAGAAGGACATCACCACCCTGGGCCGCGGCGGCTCCGACACGACCGCCGTCGCCCTGGCCGCCGCGCTGGACGCCGAGGTCTGCGAGATCTACACGGACGTCGACGGCGTCTTCACCGCCGACCCCCGCGTGGTGAAGAAGGCGAAGAAGATCGAGTGGATCTCCTTCGAGGACATGCTGGAGCTCGCCGCCTCCGGCTCCAAGGTGCTGCTGCACCGCTGCGTCGAGTACGCGCGCCGCTACAACATCCCGATCCACGTCCGGTCGTCCTTCTCGGGCCTCCAGGGCACCTGGGTCAGCAACGAACGCCCTGTCGAACAAGGAGCCCAGAAGGTGGAGCAGGCCATCATCTCCGGTGTCGCCCACGACACCTCCGAGGCGAAGATCACGGTCGTCGGCGTGCCCGACAAGCCGGGTGAGGCCGCGGCCATCTTCCGCGCCATCGCGGACGCCGGGATCAACATCGACATGATCGTGCAGAACGTGTCCGCCGCGGCCACCGGCCTCACGGACATCTCCTTCACGCTCCCCAAGGCCGAGGGCCGCAAGGCCATCGACGCCCTGGAGAAGGGGCGCGGCACGATCGGCTTCGACTCGCTGCGCTACGACGACCAGATCGGCAAGATCTCGCTCGTCGGCGCCGGCATGAAGACCAACCCCGGCGTCACCGCGGACTTCTTCCGCGCGCTGTCCGACTCGGGCGTCAACATCGAGCTGATCTCCACCTCCGAGATCCGCATCTCGGTCGTGACCCGCGCCGACGACGTGAACGAGGCCGTCCGCGCCGTCCACACCGCCTTCGGTCTGGACAGCGACTCGGACGAGGCCGTCGTCTACGGCGGCACCGGCCGCTAGCTCGCCCACGCGGTCCGTTTTCAGGACGCACCGTCACATTCCCTCGCGCCGTACGGCTTTGGCCGTACGGCGCTGTGGCATACCCCGGCACTCCGTCGCTCATTGCACGGGAATCCGCACGCGCATCCGCACGGGCATCGGCAGGGGATATGACAGACACGCGTCCGTTCAACTTTGTAGGATCTGTGAACGCCTTGTGAGCAAGTCGGCTCCGGACGCCTCTTGATCAGGTCAGATGTCCTGGACGACGATGCTCATCCCTCCTCACCGCAACCGGCGGTAGGTCGGGAGCGTCTACGCGTGCGCCCGAACCCATGCGACGTGGAGCACGTGCGAGAGCGGGCCATTGGGGGAGAACGGGTGCGCATGAGGACAAACGACGCACCGCCAAAAACGGTGGCGTACGCGTACAACCCTGGCGGGGGGCAGCGTGTCCAACAGGCGTGGCAGAGGTACTCGACATGGCGGCGTTCATCCCGCTGCACGGCACGGGGGTGCGATCGCTCGGGCGGGCGCGCCCGGCCGGCGGCATGCCGGTGATCGCGCCCGTGCCCATCCGAACCCGGCAGGCCCGGGAATCCCGGTCGTCACGGCCCCCGGCCGTGAACGGCATCCCGACGCCCCGCGAGGGCGCTGACGACGCGATGGCTGCCGGTACGACGGTCGACCACCTCACGGAGACCTACCGCGCGCACTACCGTTCCCTGCTCGGTCTCGCGGCGCTGCTCCTCGACGACACCGCTTCCTGCGAGGACGTCGTGCAGGAGGCGTTCATCCGGGTGCACTCCGCGCGCAACCGGGTGCGGGACCCCGAGAAGACTCTGGCCTATCTGCGGCAGACGGTCGTCAATCTGTCGCGGTCGGCGCTGCGCCGCCGCATCCTCGGGCTCAAGCTGCTCTCGAAGCCGATGCCCGACATGGCGAGCGCCGAGGAGGGCGCGTACGACCAGCTGGAGCGCGACGCGCTGATCAAGGCGATGCGCGGACTCCAGCGACGCCAGCGTGAAGTCCTCGTCCTGCGATACTTCGCCGACATGACGGAGGCACAGGTCGCGGAGACCCTCGGCATCTCGCTCGGGTCGGTCAAGGCGTACGGTTCGCGGGGCATCGCGGCGCTGCGTGTCGCGATGGAGGCCACCTCATGAGCGGGCACGGCCGCCTGGACGGCGGCGTCGGCACCGGCGGTGCCGACGGGCCGGAGGAGTACGAGGAACACGAGCACGCCGCCGCGCCCTTGAAGCGTGCGCGGCACGGCGCGGACGACCGACACGACGAGCAGGACCGGCGAGATCAGCACCACCGGCAAGACCAGCAAGACCAGCAAGACCAGCAAGAGCAGCAAGACCAGCAAGACCTGTGGGACCGGCAGGACCAGTCGAACGGGCACGACCCGCGCGGCCAGCACAGTGACCGGGACGACGTGAGTGGACACGGGATGGTGAACGAAGCACCGGAGGACGGCCTGCCCGACGAGTTGGCGCTGCGGCGGCTGCTCCAGGGCGCGGTGTCCGGTCTCGAACCCGCTCCGGGGGTCCTCGACCACCTGCGCCAGGCGGTCCCCGCCCGCAGAGCCCGTAAGCGGCAGGCCATCGTCGGCCTGGCCGCCGCGGTCGTCCTCGTGGGCACCGCCGTACCCGCCCTGGTGCACGTCGCCTCGTCGGGCGGCCTCAGCGCCTCCGACCAGGCGGTCAACGCGGGACACGGCGAGCAGGCCCAGGGCGGCACCGGCAGCGAGACCGGCGTCGAGGGCGGCAGCAAGCAGCCCGGCGCCGGCCCCGGCGCCGGGGCGAGCGCGCCGCCCGACGGCGGCACCAAGGGCGGCGGCGAGCCCGACACCCCGGCGGACGGCAAGACCGGCGGCGCCGGCGCCGCGGCCAGCCCCTCCCCGCCCCCGGACGGCGTGGCGGGCTGCCAGGCCGCCCAGCTCGGCGTCACCTCGGCCCGGGCCGACGCGCCCGACGCGGCCGGGAAGGTCTACGGCAGCTTCCGTATCGCCAACGTCTCCGGCCGCGAGTGCGTGGTCGAGGGCGCGGGCACGGTCGACTTCCAGGCGCGGGGCGCGGCCGACAAGAAGAAGATCGCCGTCGTGGAGCACATCTCGGGAGACGCGGCCGGCGGGCTGCCCGACCCCTCCACGGAGTCGCCGAAGCTGCTGCTGCCCCCGGACAACGCGTACGAGGTGCGGTTCGCCTGGGTGCCCAGCGACACCTGTGTCCCGAGCCCCGGCGGCGCCGGCGGTGTCCCGGCGACCCCGTCCCCGACCCCGACCACCGACAGCGGCGCGTCGACGGGCGGCGATGCCGGCGGTGCCACGGGTACGAGCGGACAGGTCCCGTCCGACGGCGGGTCCGCGCCCCAGCTCGGCACGGTCGACGGCGCCCCGGCGGACGGCAGCGTCGCGGTGTCGCACACGGCGGACCCGGGCGGCCCGGTCGCCGAGACCACCATCCCCAACGCCTGTGCGGGCACCATCTACCGGACCGGAGTCATCGGCTCCTCCTGACCCCCCCCCGTACACAAAGGCCCGGGCCCGACGGTGTCCACCGTCGGGCCCGGGCCTTTCGTATGTCGTCCCAGCGTCCTACAGCCCGAGGGCCGCGTCCCGGGAGGCCTCCCGCTCGCGGCGCAGCAGCCGGAACCACATGAAGACCACGAAGCCGGCGAACACGAACCACTCGGCGGTGTAGCCCAGGTTCTGGAACGCCTTCAGGTCGAGGCTGGTGCCCTCCGGCGCCGTCGCCGGCACCGGGGTGAGCCCGGCGGGGGAGTCGGTCAGGGTGATCCAGGCGTCGTACACGTCGTCCGTGACCACGTTGACGAGCGCGGCGGCGCTGATCATGCCGAGCTGCCCCTCGGGCAGCCCGCCGGCGGTCCGGACGCCCTTGGAACCCGGGCTCTCGGAGACCTGCAGCGCGCCGTCGACGGTGACCTCGCCGGACGGCGGGGCCGGCGCCTTCGCACCGGCCGGCAGCCAGCCCCGGACCACCGGCAGCGCGCGGCCGCCGTCGGTCTTCAGCAGGGTGAGGACGTACGCGCCGGTGCGGCCGTCCAGCTCCCGGTCGGGGACCAGGAACTGCTGCTCGTACCGCCCGCTGGCCCGCGCGATCCGGCCCGAGGTCTCGGTGTCCACGGGCAGCAGCGAGTCCAGCGGCTCGGCCCGTGGGGCCGGCCGGTCGGCCCGCTGCTCGGCCTGCTGATGGGAGGCGACCTTGTCCTCGAATCTGCCCAGCTGCCACATCCCCATGAACACGCAGAACGGGATGGCGAGGAGGACGAAGACGTTGATCCCCCACCAGCGGGGCGTTCTCAGGAACTGGTACACGCCTCCACGGTACGGGGGCCCGCCCGCCTCCCGGCGGCCCGGGTCCCCTGTCCGGCTCCCGTGTCCCCTTCCGTGTCCCGCCCGTGTCCCTCCGTGCGTTCGCGCCTACTTCGCGGAGCCCGGCGTCCCCAGGTGCCGGGCCGCGAAGTCGAGGTCCAGGCGCAGCTGCTTGATCCGCTCCTCGACCACCAGCGAGCCGTGCCCCGCGTCGTACCGGTACACCTCGTGCACCGCGCCGCGGGCGGCCAGCCGGTCGACGTAGTTGTCGATCTGGCGGATCGGGCAGCGCGGGTCGTTGACGCCGGCCACGATGTGCACCGGGGCCTTGACCCGGTCCACGTACGTCAGCGGCGACGAGGCCGCGAACCGCTCCGGGACCTCCTCGGGCGAGCCGCCGAGCAGCGTGCGGTCCAGCGCCTTCAGGGCCTCCATCTCGTCCTCGTACGCCGTCACGTAGTCGGCGACGGGCACGGCCGCGAGGCCCACAGCCCAGACGTCCGGCTGGGTGCCGAGGCCGAGCAGGGTGAGGTAGCCGCCCCAGGAGCCGCCCGACAGGACCAGCTTCGCCGGGTCGGCCAGGCCGCTCGTGACCGCCCATTCGCGGACCGCCGCGATGTCCTCCAGCTCGATCAGGCCGACGCGGTGCTTGAGCGCGTCCGTCCACTCCCGGCCGTAGCCGGTGGAGCCGCGGTAGTTGACCCGCACCACCGCGTACCCGTGGTCGAGCCAGGCCGCCGGGGCGGACGCGAAGGCGTCGCTGTCGTGCCAGGTCGGGCCGCCGTGCACCTCGAACACCGTCGGGAACGGGCCCTCGCCCGCCGCCGGGCGCTGCACCAGCGCGTGCACCCGGCCGCCGGGGCCGTCCACCCACACGTCCTCCACGGCGATCGAGGCCGGCGCCTTCGGGCCGGGCGGGTCGAGCACGACGGAGCCGTCCGTGGACCGCACCACCGGCGGCACCGCGGCCGACGACCACAGGTACTCCACCGTGCCGTCCGGGCGCGCCGTCGCGTCCGAGACCGTGCCGGCCGGGGTCTCCACCCGGACCAGGGCGCCGGTGGCGATGTCGTACCGCCACAGCTCGGTCCGGGCCTCGTAGCCGTGCTCGATCAGCAGGCCGGAGCCGTCCGGGTACCACTCCGCCGACACGTCGCCGGGCAGGTCGAGCCGCAGATCGGTCTCCGTGCCCGTGGCCACGTCCCACAGCATCGGCTCCCAGCGGCCGCGCCGCTGGTGCCCGACCAGCAGCCGGGTGTCCCCGGCCCGCGGCGCGAAGCCGAGGACGCTCAGGCCCAGCTCCTCCGTACCGCCCTTGGTGTCGTCGAGCTCGGCCACCACCGGGACGCCGCCCGAGTCACCGCCCGAGTCACCGCCCGAGTCACCGCCCGAGGTGCCGTCCGAGACGCTGTCCGCACGTACGACGCGGATCGCCGAGTGCATCGCGTCGCCGTGCTCGGTGTGCTCGATCGCGATCAGGGAGCCGTCCCGGGACAGGTCGCCGACACCGGCCGACTCGCGGTGCCGGTAGATCTCCACCGGCGCCTCGGCGCCCGGCCGCAGCAGGTGCACGGTCGAGCCGTCCTCGTCCGTGGACCGGCCCACCACGACCGTGCCGTCCCGGCCGAGGGCGAGCCCGGCGGAGTAGGAGGCGTCGAGTCCCGGCACGGCCGGCTCGTCCGCGCCGCCCTCGAAGGGCTGGCGCATCCACACGCCGAACTCGTCGCCGTCGGAGTCCGCGAACCACCAGATCGCGGTGCCGTCCGGGCTCAGCGTGCCGTCCGTCGTCCCGTTCGGCCGGTCGGTGACCTGCCGCTGCCCGCCGGTCGCCCGGTCCCACGCGTACAGCTCGAAGGTCCCCGTCGCGTTCGACACGAACAGTGAGCGGTCCGGGGCGTCCTCCGCCCACTCCGGCAGGGAGACCCGCGGCGCGCGGAACCGCTGCTCCCAGGCCGGGGCCTCGGCGAAGTCCTTGTTGCTCGTGCTGCTGTCGGTGGCGTCGGTGCTCTGGGTGCTCTCGGTCATGAAGCCATGATGCTCTGCCCGGCGGACAAATTGTTCGCCCGATCCCCAACCTGTGGATAACCTCGCGGGCATGTATGGACCGACACCGGAAGACTGGTACGCAGCCAACCGCGCCCTGTGGGACGAGCGGGTGCCGATCCACGCCGCCAGCGACTACTACGGCCTCGACCGCTTCCGGGCCGGCGAGGACCCGCTGCGCGCCTTCGAACGGGAGGAGGTCGGCGACGTCACCGGCCGCTCCCTCCTGCACCTCCAGTGCCACTTCGGCCTCGACACCCTCTCCTGGGCCCGGCACGGCGCCGCGCACGTCGTCGGCCTCGACTTCTCCGAACCGGCCGTCGAGACCGCCCGCGCCCTCGCCGCCGACCTCGGGCTGACCCCGGACCGGGCCGCGTTCGTCGCCGCCGACGTGTACGACGCCGCCGAGGCCGTGCCGGACTCCTCGTACGACATCGTCTACACCGGCGGCGGCGCGCTGTGCTGGATGCCGGACCTCGACCGCTGGGCGGAGACGGTCGCCGCCCTGGTCGCCCCCGGCGGCTTCCTCTACGTCGCCGAGTTCCATCCGTTCGCCGACTCCTTCGACGACGAGACCGGGACCCGGCTCGTCCACGACTACTTCGTGCGCGACCCGTGGGTGGACACCACCTCCACCGGGACGTACGCGGACCGGGACGCCGCCACCGTCCACAACCGCAGCGTGGAGTGGGTGCACCCGGTCGGCGCGGTCGTCACGGCCATCGCCCGGGCCGGACTGCGCATCGAGTTCCTGCACGAGCACGACATGACGCTGCACGCGCGCTACGAGAACCTCCAGCGGCAGGACGACGGCTCGTACCGCTTCCCGGCCGGGCACCCCCGGATCCCGCTGATGTACTCGATCAAGGCGACCAAGCCCGCGTCGTAGCCCTCGGTCAGGCCGAGGAGAGGAGCCGGGCTTCCGGACGGACGCAGTCCCTGCGGCGTCCGTCCGGGCCGAGGACCTGCGCGCCCGTCTTGTGGATCCGCAGGGACAGCGAGGTGGCCGCGATCCGGATCGACGGCGTCGTCCGCTCGATCGCCGTGGTGAGCTCGTACAGCTCGTCGACCGACCGCAGCCAGCCGCCGATGGCCAGGTTGTGGGGGCCCGTCACGGAGGTCACCAGGCAGTTCTGCCGAAGCCGGGCGAGGGCCGTCACCGCCGCCGGCGTCCCGAGCGGGGGCACCTCCGCCTTGATCATCGCCCACATGGGCCGGCCCGAGAAGCGCGGCGCCGGGGAGCAGTGGTGGATCAGCGCGCCGCCGTTCACCAGGACGTCCAGCCGGCGCCGTACGGTCGATTCGCTGACCTCGCAGATACGCGCCAGCTCCGCGGCGGTGCGCCGGGCGTCGCCGGCCAGCTCCAGGACCAGCGCCACGTCCAGCTCGCTCAGCCGGGCCGCCGGCCGACGCGCGCGTGACCTGACGGATCCGGGGCCGGAACCGCGGCCGGAACCCGGCGTGACGGACCCGGACGCGGACGCGGGACGGGTGCCGGTCGCGGGCCCGGAGAGTTCGGCGAGCTGCCGCCGCTGGCGCGGGGTGAGCTGGTCCAGCTCCCACAGGTCGCGGTTGCTGTGGATGCCGGTGATCACCTGGGTCTGCGTCGCCGCCACGCCGGGCAGCCGCCGGACCCGCCCCACCAGGTAGTCGTCGAGTCCGTCGAGCCCCGGGCACATCACCAGGAGCAGGAGATCGGTGTCGCCGGTCACCCGGCTCACGATCAGAGTGTCCGGGTCGCCGGACAGTTCGATCGCGGCCGCCTCGGAGAAGCCGGGCGTGCAGGTGACCTCCACCCAGGCGCACACCAGGGCGCCGGTGTTCGGCGGCTGGGCCAGGAAGCCGGCCCAGGCGTAGCCGCCCGCCGTCAGATGCTCCCAGCGGCGGGCGAGGGTGTCGGGGCTCGCGCCGAGGACGGCGGAGAGCTGGGTCCAGCTGGCGCGCGGTGCGATCTGGAGCGCGTGGATCAGCGCCAGATCCATCTCCCCCAGGACGGATTCCCCGGTCTGCATTGCCCTCCTTGGCCGATTTACGGCAAATCGCAGGCCGATTCGAATCGGTACCTCAGGATAAGGAAACCGACGACACAGCGGGGTGACCGGGACATATGACGGAAATCGAAGCCAGGGATCCGCGGCGCGGAGAGGGCCGCGAGAGGGTCCCCGTACGGCCCGGCGGGGCGGGGCCCGGTCCCGTGGACGCGGCGGGGCCGGACCAGCCCTCCGAGCCCTCCGAGCCCTCCGAGCCCTCCGCGGCGGTGATCGCCGCCGCCGAACGCGCCTACGCGCGCTGCGCCTTCCTCGAACAGCTCCTGTGGGAACGGCTGTCCGTCTTCGAGGGCTCCTTCGGCCGGGAAGCCGTCCGTGAGGTCTGTGTGTCCGGGGTGCTGCCCCGCGAGGCCGTCCCCGGCGTCCTGGACCGGCTCGCCCCGCTCGTCCTGCTGCCGGCGGCCGACGGGGAGCCCGGCGAGATCCGGTACGCGATGCCCGCCGCGGTACGGACGGTCGGCGCCCGCCGGCTCACCGCCCGCGGCGAGCGCGCCGCCGTCGTCCGGCTGCACCGCGGGTGGTGCCTGAGGCTCGCGCGGCGGGCCGCCGACTGGTGGCACGGCGGCCGCCAGCTCGACGCCCGCGCCTTGGCGCTGCGCGAACTGCCCGATCTGACTGTGGCGATGGACCCGGACCTGGAGGTCACGCCGCCGTTGACCGACTCCGCCGAGGCGGCGGTGGAGGCCTCCCAGGCGGCGGAGATGGATACGGCGGCGGGCCGGGCGGACGCGGTGTCCCCCGACCTCACCGGCCGCACCGACCTCACCGGCGGCCCGGACGTCACCGGCCCCGCGGACCCGCCGGGCGCCCCGCCCGCCCCGCCCGCCCCGGCCCCCGCCCCGGCCCCCGCCCCGGCCCCCGCCCCGGCCCCCGACCGGGCCGAGTCCGCGGTCGAGATCGTCGTCTCCCTCTGGTTCCTGTGGATCGCCTGCGGCCGGGTCCCTGAAGGCCACGCCCGGCTCCGGCGCGCGCTCGCCGCCCACCCCGGCCCCCTCCCCGCCCGCGCCCTGTGGCTCGCCGCGCACCTGGAACTGGAGTCCGGCCGTCCCGAGGCCGCCGATCCCCTGCTCGTCCAGGCGTGGGCGGCGGCGGTGCGCGAGGACGACAAGCGGTGTCTGGGCCTGCTGGCCTATCTGCGCGGGCTGATGGCCCACTACCAGGGGCGTACGGCGGCCGCCGAGGCCGAACTGCGCGACGCGGTGACGCTGGTCGGCACCTGCCCGGACGCCGGCCCCACCCAGCAGCTGTGCCGGGCCGCCCTCGCCCTCGTCCTCACCCGGGCCGACCCCGAGGCCGCCCAGGAGGTCCTCGACCGTTCCAGTCCGCCCAGTTGGGCCGAACGCGACCTCTGGGCCGACGCCTGGTTCGAGTACTCCCGGGCCGAACTCGCCTGCTGGGAGGGCGAGGTGGTCCGCGCCGCCGGCCACGCGCTGCGCGCCGTATGGGGCCATCTGCGGTTCGGCGGGGTCACCGGAACGGCCTGCTCCGCCGAACTCCTCGCGCGCGTACGTCTCCAGAGCGGCCGCCCGCTCGACGCCGCCCGTCTCCTCGGCGCCACCGACGCCCTGCGGGTCGCCGCCTTCCAGGACGACTACCGGCCCGCGAACTTCGCCTCGCCGGTGCGGGGCCCGCTCGACGACGCCCTGCGCGCGACCTACTCCGCGGCCGAACTGCGCCAGGCGTACGCGGAGGGCGCGCGGCGCGGCCTGCGTTCCCTGGTGGCTCTTCTCTGACTTCGCGCGCGTAGGCCACGCAATTCGGCGAGAGGGCGAAGGGGATACGTACGATGATCGACATGGTCGCCTTCGTCGTCGCAGCCGTCTTCCTCCTCCTCTTCGGCATCGGCGTTCTGCGCGACCGGCGCCGGTTCAGCAACGCCGTGTACCTCGGCCTCTCCGTCACCTTCCTCGGCGTCGGGCTGCTCGCCAGTCTCAAGGACGCGCCGCGCGGCGTCGCCGGAGTGGTGCTGATCGTGCTGCTGCTCGTGGTCGCCCTCGGGCCGGTCACGCTCGCCACGCTGCTGTGCTCCAACGGCGTGAAGATGCTCCGCAAGGAGGGCCGGCGCCCGGCCAACCTGCTCGCGCTGCTCGCCGGGCTCGGCATATACGGCGTGATGGCCCTGATGGTCGTCGCCGTGTTCACCCAGTCGGCGGTGCTCGGCGCCGCCGTCCTCACCCTCCTGCTCGTCCTCGGATACGTCTCCTTCCTCTTCCTCTGCTTCATCGGCTACGCCGCCCTCTACGGCCGGCTGAGCATCCGCCGCGACGCCGACTACGTCGTCGTCCTCGGCTCCGGACTGATCGGCGACCGCGTGCCGCCGCTGCTCGCGAGCCGCCTGGAGCGGGGCCGCCAGGTGTACGAGAAGCTGGCCGAGCGGCGCGGAGCCGAGGGCACGGAGGAGGCCCGGACGCCGCTGCTCGTCGTCTCCGGCGGCCAAGGCTCCGACGAGGCGGTGCCCGAATCGCACGCGATGGCCGACTACCTGGTGGAACGCGGCTTCCCGGCGGACCGGATCATCCGCGAGGACCGCTCGCGGACGACCGAGGAGAACCTGCTCTTCACCAAGGCGCTGATGGACGTCGAACGGCCGGACGCCGAGTGCGTGATCGTCACCAACAACTTCCACGCCTTCCGCGCCGCCCTGCTGGCCCGGGAGGTGGGCGTGAACGGCCAGGTGGTCGGCTCGCCGACCGCCGCGTACTTCTGGCCGAGCGCCACCATCCGCGAGTTCGCGGCGGTGTTCCTCACCTACAAGAAGGTCAACCTGGGGATCTGCGGCGGGCTGATCCTGCTCGGCGGCCTGGCGGTTCTCGCCGCGCTCTGAGGACCGGCCGCGCGCCGAGATCGGCTGGGCTCACGGGGTGACGACGGGGAAGCTCGGGTCCGGAGTCGTCACGTACGACAGCAGCCGCGCCAGCAGCTCCGGATCGCCCTCCACCCCGACCCCCAGATCGCCCGTGTCCTGCCCCGCGAGCAGCCCGAGCAGCTGCGTCCGGTCGAGCGTGAGGGTCAGCCCCGCGGGCGAGCGCGGCGGTCCGGTGAGCGCCCGGTGGGTCAGCGCCCCGTGGCGCAGCGTCAGCCGCCGGGCCTGGTCCGGGGCGGCCAGGCGCAGGTCGATGGTGAGGTCGTCGTCCCAGGCGCGCGGCCCGTCGACGCGGATGGCGATCGAGTCGACGAGCATCGACGCGGTCATGGCCCGTGCCATCTCGGGGTTGGTCATGTCGACCAGCCGCGGCGGCTCGCCGCCGCGCAGCTCCCAGGCGGCGGTGAGGTAGATGTTGCGCCAGGTGCCGTTCTCGGCGCCGCGCCCCAGCCGCGTGTAGACCTCGGCGAGCGCCTCCTTCGCCTCCTCGTGCCCCGGATCGGCGAAGACCACATGGGCGAGCAGCGTCGCCGCGAACCGCGGGTCGCCGTCCTCCGCGTACGCCCGCGCCTTCGCGACGGCCTCGGCCGGGCCGCCGGCCACGTCCACGTACCGGCGCGCGAGTTCCGCCGGCGGGTGCTCCCACAGATGCGCCGGGTTGCCGTCGTACCAGCCGAGATAGCGCTGGTAGACGGCCTTGGCGTTGTGGCTGAGCGAGCCGTAGTAGCCGCGCGCGTGCCAGACCCGCTCCAGGGCGGGCGGCAGCCGCAGCAGTTCGGCGATCTCGGGGCCGGTGTGCCCCTCGTTGAGCAGCCGCAGCGACTGGTCGTGCAGATACGCGTAGAGGTCGCGCTGCTCGGACAGGAACCGCACCACGTGCTCGTGGCCCCAGGTGGGCCAGTGGTGGGAGGCGAAGCCGACGTCGAAACGGCCGTGGAAGAACTCGATGGCCTCGTCCAGGTAGTGCGCCCAGGCGCGGGCGTCGCGGACCACCGCGCCGCGCAGGGTGAGCACGTTGTGCAGGGTGTGGGTGGCGTTCTCGGCCAGGCACAGCGCGCGCGGGCCGGTCAGCAGGAGGTTCATCTCGGCCGGGGCCTCGGTGCCCGGGGTGAGCTGGAAGAGCATCCGTACGCCGTCGACGGTCACCTCCTGCCCGGTCCGGGTGATGGCCACGGTCGGCGGGACCAGGCTGATGGTGCCGGTGGACACCGCGTTGGCGAGACCGAAGCCGATCGCCCCGTCAGGCCCCGGCGGCATGCCGCCGTACATGAAGAGACCGCGGCGGACCATGGCGTTGCCCGCGTACACGTTCTCGCTGATCGCGTGCTCCAGGAAACCGGCCGGGGCGAGGACCGGGACGCCGCCCTCGGCGCCGTGCGGCAGGACGCCGCGGGCGCCGCCGAAGTGGTCGCCGTGCGAGTGCGTGTAGACCAGGCCGGTGACGGGCCGCTCGCCGCGGTGCGCGCGGTAGAGGGCGAGGGCCGCGGCGGCCGTCTCGACGCTGACCAGCGGGTCGATGACGACGACACCGCGGTCGCCCTCGACGAGCGTCATGTTGGAGACGTCGAGGCCGCGTACCTGGTAGACGCCCTCGGTGACCTCGTACAGGCCGTGGCGCGCGCACAGCTGCGACTGGCGCCACAGGCTGGGGTGGGCGGTGTCGGGGCAGTCGCCGTCGAGGAAGGCGTACGCGTCGCCGTCCCAGACCACCCGGCCGTCGGCGTCCCGGACGACGCAGGGATCGAGGGCGGCCATGAAGCCGCGGTCGGCGTCGGCGAAGTCGGTGGTGTCCTCGAAGGAGGGCAGTCGGGTCATGCCGGCACTCACTCCGTTGTCCGGGGATGCGGGATACGGGCTCTGGCTGCGAGGTTCGGGCGCGTACGAGGGTGTACGAGGTGTACGGGCGCGCTACGCGTGCGTACGAGCGGGGACGGCCTCACGCACGCGTACGGCGGTGACGTACCGAACCATCGGAACACCGGGGACGTACTACCGCATGTCGGATGTACCGGTCCGTCCTACGCTGGAGTGAGCGGCCCGGACACGGCGGCCCCGGAAGGGGCGCGGACCCGGACCCGGACCCGGACGCGGACGCGGCGGAGGCGACGGCATGCGAGCACGGCACCACTTCCACATCGAGTACCTGGGGCACTCGATCAGCGCCACCGTCCAGACCGGTGACCCCGGGGCGGTCGAGGTCCTCGTGGACGGCAAGGAGACGGGGAACGTCACGACACACGAGGACCGTACGGTCCTCGTGCGCACCGAACTGCCGACCGAGCCGCCGGTTCCGGTGACGGTCCGCGCGACGCCGGGCCCGGGGGTGCCGCGCTGTCTGCTGCTGGGGCCGGACGAGACGGAGCCGCATGTGATGGCGCCGCGGATCTTCTGAGGGGCCGGGAGCGCCACTGGCCCCGGCCCGGCCCGGCCCGGCCCGCGCCCGGCTCAGCTGAGCCAGGCCATCCCGATGAGCAGGCATATGACGAAAGCGATGGCCCCGGCTACCGCCGCCGTCCGGCGCGGCCGCCGGATGGACAGCTCGGTGAGGGCGTTCTCGGTGGACTGCTGAGCCCGGCGCGAGCCCCGGGGCCCCGGCACGGCCATGGACGGGGGCGTGTGGGCCGGGGGCAGGTGCGCCGGGGGTACGTGCGCGGGCCCGGGCGGCGGAGTGTGCGGGTGCAGGGGCGGCGCTGGCGGCCGCATCACCGGGGGAGCGTGCTGCGCGTGCGGGGGATGCTGCGGGTGCTGCCCGTGCGGAGCGTAGGGCTGATGCTGCGGCTGGTCCCGCCAGGCGCCGGAGGAGAACCAGTCGGCGATGGCCTGCGCCTGCGGCCGGTGCTCGGGCTGCTTGGCGAGCAGCGAGAGCAGGAACGACTCGAACGCGGCCGGCAGCGGCACCCCGAGCTGGCGCGGCGGCGCGGGCGGCGTGTCGATGTGCTGGTAGAGCAGCGCGGTCGAGCTGTCGGCGCGGAACGGCGGCTGGCCGGTGAGGAGTTGGTACAGCACACAGCCCAGCGAGTACACGTCCGAGGCGGGTGACGCCGGCTGCCCGAGCGCCCGCTCCGGCGCCAGGTACAGGCCCGTGCCCACGATCTGCCCGGCGGTGGTGAGCGCGGCCGACGGGTCGTCCACGAACCGCGCGATGCCGAAGTCGGCCAGTTTCACGGTGCCTTCGGAGTCCATCAGCAGGTTGCCCGGCTTGATGTCGCGGTGCACCACGCCCTGCCGGTGCGCCGCCGCGAGCCCGGCCGCCGCGTGCGCGGCCACGGTCGCCACCTGCTCGGCCGAGTAGACCGTCGACTGGTCGCCGGCCAGGCTGTCCCCGTCCACCAGCTCCATGACGAGGAACAGCTTCCCGTCCCACGTACCGAAGTCGAAGACGCCGACCACATGCGGGTGGCTGAGCCGCGCCGCCGTCTGCGCCTCCATCCGGAACCGGTCGGCGGCGGACGGGTCGTGCTCGTGACCGAGCATCAGCTTCACGGCCACATCGCGCCCGAGCACCTCGTCGGTGGCCCGCCACACCTCGCCCATGCCGCCACGCCCGACACACATCTGCAGCCGATATCGGTCCGCGACCAGCACCTGAGCCACCCTTCTCCTGGACGACTCATCGTAGAGCGGCTCCCAACTCCCGCTTCCCCCGCACCCACCACGGCCGGTCCGGCGGTCGCAGCCGCACCGGCCCCCGGGAGCGGCCTCGGCTCCTATGACGGCACCGAGAGGGTTCGCCGAGGTGTAGCCTCACTGCCCCGGTCTGCCCTTGCCGGCGGGCGTGCGTGGCTATAGTGACGGAATTCGAGAATCGGGAGATGCTCCAGTGTCGTCGCAGGAAGAGTCCCGGACCGAGGCGATGAAGGCGGCCCGGCGGATCCCCGGCTTGCGGCACGAGTCGAGCCGCATGAGACGAGCCAGGACGATCACGGGCTCGGCCGCGGCTTGTGCCGCGCTTGGCTGACATGGCCCCTCTGGACAGCGCGCCGCACCGTCGTTCGCGCCGGATGCCGTTCTGGTCGCTGCTCGACGACGACAGCAGGAACGAACTGCTCGGCATCGGGAGCATGGTGACCTTTCCGCTCAGGGATACCCTGCTGCGGCAGTACGACCTCACGGACCATCTGCTCGTCGTCCGGCGCGGTTGTGTCAAGGTCGTCGCCAACTCCGCCGCGGGCTACCAGGCCGTACTTGCCATCCGTAATGCCGGAGACCTGCTGGGCGAGCAAGCCGCGCTGGACGGTGGACCACGCTCCGCCACGCTCACCGCCTTGACCCGCGTCGAGGCCCTGATGATTCCCTCGCCCACGTTCCGTGCCGCCGTCCGGTCCGCGCCCGTCATCGCGTTCGCGCTGCAGCAGGTCCTCTCCGAACGTCTACGCGAGGCGGACGGCTTCCGGGCCGCCGCCGGCTCGGAAGCCGTCCAGGCACGGCTTGCCGCACTGCTGCTGGAACTGGGCGCGGAGTACGGGCGCCCCGTGGGTGACGGCTCCGTACTCATCACCCTGCCCCTGTCCCAGGACGACTTCGCCGGTCTCGTGCTCAGCTCGCGGCGGACGGTCAGCCGTGTTTTCGAGCAGTGGCGCGGGCGAGGCTGGGTCACGACGGGGCGCAACAAGCTGACCATCGACCGGCCGGACGAACTGAAAAGGCTGAGCAGCAGCGGGCATTAGCGCCGTCCGAGGGAAGCGAGCCGGCCGGTGCGGGTCACACCGCGTCCCAGGACAGCGTGCTCAGCCCGTGCTCCTCGGCCAGTGCGTTCCAGTCGGACACGAAGTCCTTCTTCGCGCGCGTAGCCCGCGTATTGGCATCGGCCGCCTCCTGCCACTGCGACGAGGACATCACGGCCTCTGGCGTGCAGTCATCCGCCATCTGCTCGGCCAAGTGAGCGTAGGCGCGGTCGGCGGCGGCCGACGCCTCCCATCCGGATTGGAGGCTGCCCGTCATGGAAGAGGACAGCAGATTCGTGTCGAGCGCTTCCAGATCCCGTAGAAGATCGTCACGCGCGGTTGCCGCCTCCTCGAAGACGTCCTTGGTCTCCTGAAGGCCGGAATATCCCGGGCAGGAGGACATCCGGCGGACGGCCTCGCCGACGCTGCCGCGGTTGCCCTCGTTCCTCGCCAGCAGGCCGCTCAGGGCACGCGCCTGTTCTTCCTCGGAGTCCGAGGCGGACGGGCTGGAGCCACCGGATCCGTAGCCTTGGCCCGACGGCCCGGAGTCGCTGGACGAGGACGTCTCCGTCATCTTCTCGTAGACGTCGGGACCGTAGAAGATCGCCAGGAGGATCAGCGCGATCGCGAAGAGCCACCTGCCGGCGCTGGAATCGTTCGACGGGGGTGGCGTTCCGGGAATCGGTGGAGGTGGAGGTGGAGGTGGCGGCGGTGGTGGTGCTGTCTCGCCAGTGTTCTGTGGCGTGAAGGCGGGGGCCGGGGCAGCCTGCGGGAGCGTCGCGGGCGCTGCGTTCACCGCCTCGGTCAGGGCCGGCAGCCACTGCTCCGGCGTCGGACGCCGGGCGGGGTCGGCGAGCAGGCTCTGCTCCGCCAGCTGCCCCACGGCCGGGGCGGTGGCGGTCAGCACGCCGAGGTCCTGCCCCTCCTGCTTGCCGGCGAAGAGCCTCGCCGCCAGCAGCCCGAATTTGTACGCGTCGCTCGCCGGGGTCCCCTTGGGTTCGCCCGCGGGCACCTCCCAGTTGGTGGTCTCGGCCTGGGGCATCAGCGAACGGCCGCGTAGGAGCATCGCGTCGCAGTCGATGAGGAAACAGCCAGGTGTGCCGTCGAGGGAGAAGAACATGTTCTTCGGCGAGATGTCCCCGACGACGACACCCAGGGAGTGCAGCCGTCCGAGGGTGCGCGCGAAGTCCAGAAGCAGCTCGAATCGCTGCCGGGGGCTGATCGTGATGCCCGCGGTGTCGAGATATCCGGTGTCGTTCAGCAGGTACTCGAAGCCCGCGGCCTTCTGCACCCCCGGGTCGAAGGCGAACGCGCGCATGAACTGCGGGGGGATCTGGCGCATCAGGAATCCGCAGACCCCACCGGAATCGGTGACAAGACTCGCGGGCCAGGCCGTGCAGTTCGCCAGCCACGCGCCGGTGCCGCGCTCCAGGGAAGGGAGGAAGGCCACCATGTCGGCGAGGACACCGGCGTTCTCCAGAGGCCGTACCTTCGCGTGGTACTCCTTGTACGCCACCGGCCAGGACCCGTTGATGGTCCGGTCCTCGACCGCCCACACCGTGCCCTGCCCACCGGCCGCGAATCTCCGCCCCTTCGCGATCCGGCCGATGTCCATGGCCCCCGGATACGCGTGGTTCATCCCGTCGGTCCTCCCCCCCAGTACGCCGTCGTATCCCCGCTCTCGTCGAGGCGGTGCCGCGGCCAGACCGCCAGCAGTGTCCGGTCGTCGTCGAACGTCTCCCAGGAGAAGTCCAGCAGCTGGGCGAGGGCCAGCGGCTCACGCGGCGGACGCCCCAGCTCCCATGCCATGCGCTTGCCGATCCGGCCCGTGCCGTCACCCAGCGGATCGCCGAACCCGTCCGTCCCGATCAGCAGCGTCCCGTCCGCGGGGAGCGTGTACCAGGTCCCTTCGATCGACGGGGGCACCCAGGGAAGCGCCGCCACCGCGTGGGAGACGAGTCCTTCCGCACGCTCCTTCGTGTCGCCCCGCAGCGGGCGGAAGCGGCCCTCGTGGAGCATCCAGGCGCCGCTGTCACCGACGTGCACCAGATCGACCTCCAGCTTTCCGCCCTCGGCGAGCCGTACCAAGCCGGTCACCAGCGTCGTGGCCAGCAGGGTCTGGGCCTCGCGCTTCTGTTCCGGGGACGGCTCCGCACCGCGGGTCACCCGCATGAACAGCTGGTAAGCGGACGACTTGACGGTCCGGGCCCAGTCGACCTGCGGCCGTCCGTCGTCCAGCTGTCGCAGTACGTCGGCGACGGCGGTACGGCAGGCCAGTGCGGCACCCACATGCGACTGGGCGGCCGCCGAGACGCCGTCCGCGACCGCGAACACCACTGTGTCGGTCGGCTCGTGAGCCGCCACCACGATGTCGTCCTGGCGGGGCTGCCCGCTGTAGCGGTGCGCGTCCCCGCGTACGGAGGCCAGGCGGACGGTGAGCCCGCGCGTCGACCAGCCGTCGAACAGTGTGTCAGGGCGGTAGGGGTCCGCGGGCGGCGGCTTCGGTTCGAACGAGGCGGCCGGCCGGCCGAGCCGGATGCGTTCCCAGGGCACGGGCTTCGCGTCCGGGTCCCGCGGCTCCCGGGTCGTCGGTACGGGAGCCGAGGAGACGTGCCCCGGCTGGCGGCGAGGCGGTACGGGCCCCGCAGGCTGCGTTCGTCCCGGCGCCGGTCCCGTCTCCGGGGGCAGCGCCTGCCTCGGCGGCTGGACAGGCCCCGCCGACTGCGCCCCCGACGACGGCACGTGCCGCGCCGGGCCCGGGGCCCCGTGCCCCGAATCCGCCGGGGAGCCGGGATACGGTCCCGGCTCGTGTGCGGGCCTCGGCGGAATGGCCCGCGGTCCGCCCGGCGGGGGAACAGCGGGGTAGCCGCCGTTCCCGGGCGCGGCCGAGGCACGGACGTCGGGCGGCCGGCTTTCCGCCGGGGACGGCACGGCGCTGGAGGATCCGGCGGGCTCCGCCTCGTCCTCCCGCCAGCGCCACGAGTCGTGTGTCACGGTCACACCTCGTCAATCGCGAGCCGGAAGCCTTCCGGCCGCTCGACCACGAGCTCCGCCTGGCCCGCGGCCATCGCGTTGCCGGACTCCACCACGCTCCTGGTGAGCGCGGTGAAGAAGCGGGCGATGGACTCGCCCAGCTGGGCACCGGGCATCGAGATGAAGGCGAACTCAGGCTGCGTGGCGATCGCGAGCATCGTCTGGGCCTCGGCCTCGCCGATGCCGCAGGCGATGATGTTGGGCGCCGCCTTGGTCACCGAACGGTCGGTGAGTTCCCGGTGCCTGTCCCGCCATGCCTCCCCTGCGTTGGGCAGGCCGTCGCTGAGGAAGAACACCGCGGGCCGGTGGACGCGGTAGCCCTGGCTCTTGAGCGTGTCCACGTCCTGCGGAATCCGGCGCAGCAGCGCGGCGAAGGCCGCCTCGTAGCTCGTGCCCCCGTTTGCCGTGAGGCGGGGCAGCTCGCTCGCGGCCCGCAGATCGGCCAGGATCAGCCGCTCGGTGACGGTGTTGGAGAATCCCAGCACCGAGAAGCGGACCTTCGCCGCGGCCATCGGCTCGCCGAGCAGGGCCCGGTGGAGCGAGGCGAGTCCGGCGTTGAGGTCACCGACGTAGGAATGCATGGAACCGGACTCGTCCGCCAGGACGTACACCGGCAGCAACTGTCCTTGGGTTTCAGCCATGACTCTCTCGTTTCTCAGTTCTCTACTCGACGTCCTGGATGAGGCGCAGTCCCCGCGGGCGTTCCGGACGGAGCTCGGAAGAGCCCGCCACCGCGCTCCGCCCCAGGTGGAGCACGGTGTTCTGGAGGAGCATCGAGAACTGCGCCGCCGACTCCGCGAGGTGCGCCTGCGGGTCCGCCTCGACGGCGAACTCCGGGTGACTGGCGATCCGTGTCACCGTTCGCCGGTCGATCGCCCCGATGCCGCAGGCGATGACGTTCGGCCGGTAGGGGTGCCGCATCAGTTCCTGCTGTACGGCCTGCCACCGGCCGGAGTCCTCCGGGTCTCCCGCGACGAGGAAGAAGACGGTCGGCCGGTTCACGCGGGTCACCTGCTGCTTGAGCCGTTCCGTCTCCAGCGGTACGAGCTCCAGCAGACGTCGGAACACCGGTTCGTAGCGACAGCCGTTTCCTGACTGGAGGTCGGGGACGCCGGTCTGCCAGGACACCTCGGTGAGGGGCATTCGGACATCCGCCGTGTCGGAGAAGGTCAGCAAGGACAGCCGGACGGCCGAGGCCACATCCGGGCTGAGGGCGAGTGCGGTCTGCAACGAGCTGAGCGCGTCCCGGAGTTGGGTGACGCAGCCGGCCGCGGCGGGAGAGGTGTCCAGGACGACGTACACCGGCGCGAGCCCGGTCGGTGTCGGGCGCGCGTCCGCGGCGGGCGAGGCTGGCGTGCCGCCGGACTCCTGCGCGGCGCCGGGACGGGTCCCGCCCCACGGCGGGGCCGCCGGAGGTGCGGACGGGGACGCCGGGTACTGCGCCGCCGGCGGCAGCGCCTGTGCGGCCGCCGGCGCCGTTCCCATGGGCGCCCCGATGGCAGGCGGCAGCATCCCGCCGAGGACGCCGTTGCGTACGTCGGGCAGGTCCACTTCCCGCACGATGTTCTTGTCGACCAGGAACCGGAACATCTCGATCTGCCGTTGCTCCTGGTCCAGGGCCCGCGCGTGGCGGCCCTCTTCCCAGCGCAACAGCAGATCCATCGCCTTCTCGGTGTCGGCCGGGTGCTTGGCGAGATGTTCGACGACGAGACCGCGAAAGTCGAGCTGTACGGCGGCGAGGGCGGCGCGAGCCTGTTGCTCTCGCTCTATCTGGGCCACGTGTTTGATGTCCGTGATGACTTCTTCGTGGCGGGTGTTCCCGACGACCTGCGTGTGCTCCCAGCGGCCCCGCTCCCAGTCGCGGGCCGCCTGGGTGCGGCTGCGGACGAACTCGCGGACCGCCTCGTCGGGTTCGAGCTGCACATCGCAGTAGTAGAGCGTCAGGCCCTCCGGTAGCGGGATGGGCAGTGCCAGCGACCCGTTGATCCTGGCCTGTGCCTCGAATGCCTCGTCGATCGCGAACTGCATCGCGTACGGACGGATCCTGCTGATCAGATACGGGTATACGGCGCTGAGCACATCGGGGAGATTGCCCCGGACCACCGCCACCGGATCGTGCACGCGGAATCCGACGTCGATCGTCGCTTTGAAGCGGTGCGCCTGGTCCTTGCAGGTCAGCGGGGTCTTGGTGAGCACGGCCGTACGCCGGTGGTCACCCAGGTCCACGACGTAGCAGAGCTTGTTCTTGTGCAGCCACTTCTGGGTCGTCGTCCGGTGCTTCGGCGACTCGACCTCCCAGCCACCGCTGTCCAGGGGATAGACGACCGCGAAGTGCGGCGGCAGGTTGGGCAGGGTGCCGATCTTGGCCCGGAGCAGTGGGCGGTCGTTGAGAATCAGAGAGAGGGACACGTCAGACCCCTTCCAGATCGAGCTGGGCATGAACGACGGCGGCGGTCAGCGGCAGCGGTGCCAGCTCGTCCGGGTCGGTCCAGTCGGTCGCGCACCGCCTCAGGATCCGGCCCGTCCTCGGGTCCCCGTACGCGATCGCGCCCACCATCAGCTGGAACATGGAACGCAGCGCCTCGTCGAGTTCGGCGACCGTGGCCCAATTGCGCAGCACCTGTTGCGCGTTCCCGCCGAAGTCCGCGTGATTGAGCGACTCGCGCCACAGGGCGATGAACGCCCCACGCAACTCCTCCTGCCGGTCTGCCAGATAGAGGAGCTTCGGCCAGTTCTCGGCCTCGTTCCCGACCCCCGGCTCGTCCTTGCCCACCACCACCTCGGTCGCGACGATGAGGAACGAGAGCAGTGCCGTGGGCCGCATCCGGTGGTCGGCGGACCGCTCGTGAAGGGTGCGGAGCACCAGTCCCGTCGAGTCGGTGTTCCGCTCGAGCAGGTCGGTCAGGCTGTGGCCCACCGCCACCGCCACGGCCACCCGGTCGACGACGGTGAGGCGCGCCAGCGCCGCGACGGCCGGACCGGGTTCCTCGCGCATGCCGTACGCCCGGGCTGCCGTCGCCTGCGCGTAGGGCTCGCTCCGGTCGGCGAACCACCCCTCCACCAGCATGTCGGCCCGCTCCGCGATCCAGGGATCGCGCGAGGCGACCCGGAGCGCGTAGGCGACGGCGTCGCGCCGCAACGGGCTCTCGCTGCGCGCCCACGGGTGGAAGACTCGGTCGCAGAGGTAGGTGTACGACTCGGAGGCGATGACCCCGAGCGCCGCGGCCGCGTAGACCCGGACCTCTTCGGCGGGGTGTACGACCAGTGCCGACAGCCAGTCGAGCAGTTCGCTCTGGACCTCGTATTGGATCCACGCGTGCCGGACGACCCGCGGCGGATAGGCCGGATCCTTGTACTCCAGCGCCTGCCCCGGCTCGCCGTCCTCCTTGCCGATGGCGTGGGCGCGCAGCCGGGTCAGCTGCCTGCGCCGCGGGGCGCCGAAGGGGTCCTTGACGCGGGGGAGTTCGTTGCCGGGCCCGGCCATCAGCACATGCGGGCGGTCGTCCTCCAGCCGCTCGCGCAGCGCGCGGGCGGCCGTGGCGATGTACTCCTGAGGCAGCCCGTTGAGCACGGCGAGAGCGATCGCGAGACTCCGAACGGAGGGCTCCCGCAGGCTCTCCATCCAGATGTCGAAGTCCTCGTCGGCCTGGCGGGCGAAGCGTCTCTTGACGGCCTCGGGGTCCAGCTCGCCGGTCTCCCACTCCTCGGCGATCGCCGACGCCAGATCGGCCGCCCGCTGGCACGCGAGGCCGTCGAGGAGTTCGCCCAGCAGCGTGGTGATCCCGCCGTCGGCGAGAAGCCGGTCGCGGACCGCGTCCCCCACGCGCCAGCGCAGATGCGAGGAGACGATGTCGCGCGGGCCGGGCGCCTCGGTGACGTCGACGACGGCCGTGAGGAGTTCGCTGTCCGTGAGCTCGGTGCTGGAGACGGTGATCACCAGCCACGCACCGGCGAGGGCGAGCGCGCCCCGCACCTTCTCGTATTCCGCTCCGCGCAGCCCGTCGATCCCGGACGGCTGGTCGAGCAGGAAGGCCGCACCGCGCTCGATGGAGTCCCCGCCGCGCTCCAGGAGGTCGGCGAGGGAGCCGAAATCGACATCGCTGTCCAGGTGGTACGTGGTGGTGGCGCCCATGCCCTGGAGCAGGCGGACGGCCATGGCCGTCTTCCCGTGACCGGGGGCGCCGCGCAGGATCAGCAGATGCCGGCCCGCCAGGGCCTCCCGGGCAGCAGGCAGACCGGGGTGCTCCTGGTAGGCAAAGCGCACCGGCTCGGCCAGGAACGGGGAGAGGGTCCGTAGCCGCCGCCGGCCGCCGTCCAGGAGCAGGACGTATTTGTCGCCGCCGACGACATCGCCCTCGACGTTGGCGAAGGCGTTGCGCAGCCGGTCGTGGCGCAGAGACCCCTGTCCCATGGCGCCGGTGGCCTCGAAGGACTCGGTTCCGGGCCCGGACCGCGGGGGCTCGCCCGGGGCGCCGTTCTCCCCGCCGCCCTGCGCGCCCGGACTGCCGTCCGCGGACGGGGGCTGTCCCGCGCCCGTCGGCTGCGCCGGGCCGGGCGGACCGGCGTGACCCGCCGCCCCACCCTGCCCACCCGTCCCGCCGCCCGCCGCCGGGGCCGTTCCACCGCCGCCGGCGGCGGGTGCTCCGCCCGTCGGTGTGGTCATGGCCGGACCGGGCCGTTCGTGTGGATGTGCACGGTCTTGTCACCCTGGAACGCGTCACCCTGGACAGTTCCGATGCTGAAGACGGATCCGCCCGCCGGCCGCCGGTCCTGGGCGCCGCCGGCCTCCGTGGGACCGGTCTGCGCGGGGTCGGCCTGCGCAGACCGGTCCGGGGCCGCCGCGGGGAGACCGGGCGGGGCCGGGTAGCCCGGCACGGTCACCCAGCTCTCGACGAGTTCGCCGTGCTTGGTTCGGAAGGGCATAGGCAGGTACGCGGCCGGGTCGAGCGAGAGATGGCCGTGCCGGACGACGGCCTGGTAGATCCCGTCCGAGACCACGAAGACCATCCGCGACGAGGCTGCCGCGGCCAGGACCTCGCGGAGCGGGCCGGCGTCGACCAGTCGGCAGGCGGTGTTGACGGCGTCCCCGGACCAGCCCTCACCGTCCCGGGCGGTGAGTCCCTGGTGCAGCGCCACGCGGAACCGCATCGCGTGGGCGGGGCTGTACACGACCGCCTTCTGCTGCAGCTCGTCGTCGAGGGCGCGTACGAAAGGCCCGGCCAGGACGATCGGCGAGACGGTCGCTGGAACGATCATGAGGACCCCGTCCCCTCGGTCCTCGGTGACGATGTCGTCGGCCGGCAGCCCGGCCCGTACCAGCGCCGCGCGCAACACCTCGTACATTCCGGTGCGCAGCGAACGCTGGATCGGATCGGGCCGGGAGCTGAAGTTCTCGATGTCCAGAACCACGATCCAGCAGTGCATGGCCTCACCAGGCATGGTGATCTCCCCAATGCTCGGGCAGCAGATGCTCGATCAGTGGCCCCAGTTGTACGACACCAAAGTCGGCCGGGTCTACGCCACTTGACACATAAGGGGAAACCGGGGACGCGGGGTCGTCGAACGTGATGGGATGCCCGTCAGCCCGGCGACTTGTGACATCCGCCCCTCGGCACCCGGGCCACGCATAGGCCAGGGAAGTCCTTCGTGATCACGAGGCCGGTCGAGGTCATGGGGGAGTGTCTTTGCGATCTACTCCCGGCATCGCATGCCAGCATCCCCCCCGAGGCCCCGGAAACCACTCAGGGGCCCGACCCGCTTGCGCGGATCAGGCCCCTGAACTGGTATTTCGGCTGTCGGGGTGGCGGGATTTGAACCCACGACCTCTTCGTCCCGAACGAAGCGCGCTGCCAAGCTGCGCTACACCCCGATGTCGCTGTTCCGATTTCGCTTCTTCCCGGCGACATCGATTACTTTAGCCCACCCGCGCCCAGAGACGAAATCCGGTTCTCGGGGGCGCCCGCCGCAGGTCAGACAGGGCTCGCGGCGGGCACGGCCGAGAACCGGGCCTCTGCGCCGGGACTCAGCGCCGCGCCTCGGTCAGCGTCAGCAGCGTCGCCTCCGGCGGGCAGGCGAAGCGGACCGGGGTGTAGCGGTTGGTGCCGCAGCCCGCCGAGACGTGCAGGTACGAGGTGTGGCCGTCGGCCGTGTGGGTGGACAGGCCCTTGACCCGGTCGGTGTCCAGGTCGCAGTTGGTGACCAGCGCCCCGTAGAACGGCACGCACAGCTGCCCGCCGTGCGTGTGACCGGCCAGGACCAGGTCGTAGCGGTCGGCCGTGAACGCGTCGAGCATCCGCAGGTACGGGGCGTGCACCACGCCCATCGAGAAGTCGGCGTCCTGCTCCGGACCGCCCGCGACCCGCTCGTACCGGTCCCGCTTGATGTGCGGGTCGTCGACGCCGGTGAACGCGAGCTCCGCGCCGGGCAGCTTCAGCCGGCCGCGGGTGTTCGTCAGGTTCACCCAGCCCGCCGCGTCGAAGGCGTCCCGCAGGCCCTCCCAGGGGTTGTGCACGGCGCCGGTGACCGGTGCGTTGCCGTTGAGGCCGTGCCGGCCCTGCATCTTCTCCTTCAGGTACAGGGCGGGGTTGCGCAGCCGCGGGCCGTAGTAGTCGTTGGAGCCGAAGACGTACACGCCCGGGAACTCCATCAGCGGCCCGAGCGCGTCCAGCGTCTCGGGCACGGCCTCGGGGTCCGAGAGGTTGTCGCCGGTGTTGACGACGAAGTCGGGGCGCAGTCCGGCCAGGGACTGCAGCCAGGCGCGCTTCTTGCGCTGCCCGCTCACCATGTGGATGTCCGAGACCTGGAGGACCCGCAGGTCGCGCATGCCCCGGGGGAGCACCGGGATGGTCACCCGGCGCAGTCGGAAGGAGCGGGCTTCGAAGCCCGCCGCGTAGACGAGTCCGGCCGCGGCCGTCGCCGTGAGACCTGCCGTGATCTTCAGGGGGATCCCGTACCGTGCGCGCATCCCCTTATCGTCGCAGACCCGCCGGGCGTAAATGCGCGGGCGGTCGGCGCCGGGCACCTGCCACACTTGACCTCATGACCACGCTCAAGGCCAAGCTGAAGGACGACCTCAACGCCGCGATCAAGGAGCGCGACGAGCTGCGCTCCTCGACTCTGCGACTGACCCTCACCGCGATCCAGAAGGAGGAGGTCGCGGGTACCACCAAGCGCGAACTCTCCGACGACGAGGTGCAGAAGGTGATCGCCAAGGAGGCGAAGAAGCGCCGCGAGGCCGCGGACGCCTTCACCCAGGGCGGTCGGCCCGAGTCGGCCGAGCGCGAGCGCGCCGAGGGCGTCCTGCTCGACGCGTACCTGCCGCAGCAGCTGACCGACGCGGAGCTGGAGGCCGTCGTGGCCGGTGCCGTCGAGGAGGCCAAGGCGGGAGGCGCCGAGGGCCCGCGCGCGATGGGTGCCGTCATGAAGCTCGTGAACCCGAAGGTCGCGGGCCGGGCGGAGGGCGGCCGGGTCGCCGCCGTTGTGAAGCGGCTGCTCGCCGGCTGAGCCTCGGCACCTTTCTCGTCGACGACTGAGGGCGCCCCTCCGGGATCCGTTCGGATCCGGGAGGGGCGCCCTCGTCGTTCAGCCGGTCAGGTGTCGTTCAGCCGGTCAGGTGTCGTTCAGCCGGTCAGGCGGGTGCCGCGACCCTTACGGGCCGTTGCCGCCGCCCCCGTTGCCGTGGCCACGGCCGTTGCCGCCGCCCGCGCCGCCGATCATGCCGGGCGGGAAGATCCCGCCGGGAAGGGTCGGGGTGCCGGTGCCGGGGCGCTGGCCGCCCGGCTTGTTGTCGCCGTCCTCGCCGGGCTGCTGCGGCTTGGTCTTGTCCTTGTCGGCCGGGTCGGCGCCACGCGGCACGTCGACGGGGACGAAGGAGGGGGTCTGGCCGGCGTCCAGCGCGCCGGTCATCGCGATCTTCCAGATCGGGCCCGGGAGACAGCCACCACAGACCTTGTCGTAGTACACGCCGCCGATGTTGATGTCGTACATCGGGGTCTTCTCGCCGATGTCGTCACCGACCCACACCGCCGTGGACAGGTTCGGGGTGTAGCCGACGAACCAGGCGTCCATGCGGTCGTTGGTGGTACCGGTCTTGCCCGCGTTGTCCCGGTCGGTCAGACCGGCCCGGGTACCCGTGCCGTCCTCGACGACGCCCTTCAGCATCTGGTTGACGGTGTCGGCGGTCTTCTCGCTCATCGCGCGCGAGCAGCGGCTCTTCGGGACCTTCAGCTTCTCGCCGTTGGCCGTCGTGATCGACTGGATGGCGATCGGGGTGCAGTACGTGCCGCGGTTGGCGAAGGTGGCGTAGACGGAGGCCATGTCGAGCGGGGTGCTCTCGATGGCGCCGAGGGTCGCGGACGGGCTCTGCTTGATGGGCTTGCCCAGCTCGCGCTCGTAGCCGACGTTCTTCGCCATCGTCAGCGTCTCGCACAGACCGGCCATCTGCTCGAGCCGGGCGAAGTACGTGTTGATGGACTTGCCGAGGGCACTCGTCATGTCGTACATGCCCTTTTCCGACTCGAGCTCGTTGCCGACCTTCCACTCGCCGTTGCCGGCGGGCTTGCCGTCGCAGCGGGTGTACTCCCGCTCCGGAACGGTGATCTCGGTCGGGTCGTTGAAGCTCTGCGTCGGGCTCAGGCCCTTCTCCAGCGCCGCCGCGGCCGTGATCGGCTTGAACGTCGAACCGACCTGGAAGCCGAAGGTCGTGCCGCCCATCTTCTTGCCGACGGACAGGTTGAGCGTCGTCTGGTGCAGCTTCTGGTCGAGGCCGTACGGGCGGGACTGGCCCATCGACAGGATCTTGCCGCTGCCGGGCTGGACCTGGACCACCGTGGCGGCGACCTTGTCGTCCTTGTCGACCTTGGCGATCGCGGCCTCGTTGGCGGCGGCCTGGGCGGCCGGCGAGAGCGTGGTCCGGACGGTCAGACCGCCCAGGTTCCACAGCTTCTGGCGCTCCTCGGCCGTCTTGCCGAAGACCGGGTCGCTGAGGATCGTCTTGCGGACGTAGTCGCAGAAGAAGCCGGCGCCGTCGACGGCGGTGATGCAGCCGTTCTTCGGAGCCTTCACCTTCAGCTTGATCGGGGTGGCCTTCGCCTGGTCGGCCTCCGCCTGGCTGATGTCCTTGTGGTCGGCCATGCGCTGGAGGACGATATTGCGGCGCTTGGTGGCCTCCTGGATGTCGTTGACCGGGTCGTACCGGCTCGGCGACTGCACCAAGCCGGCCATCATGGCGGACTCGGCCAGGGTCAGGTCCTTGGCGGGCTTGGAGAAGTAGCGCTGCGCGGCGGCCTCGATGCCGTACGCCTGCTGCCCGAAGAACGTGATGTTGAGGTAGTTCTCCAGGATCTTCTTCTTGCCCAGCTCCTCCTCGACCTGGATGGCGAACTTCAGCTCGCGCACCTTGCGGCCCATCGTCTGCTGGGTGGCGAGGGCGACCTTCTCGGGGTCGTCGCCCGCCTCCTCCACGAAGACGTTCTTCACGTACTGCTGGGTGAGCGTGGACGCGCCCTGCGACACACCGCCCGACTGGGCGTTGCGGTTGATGGCGCGCAGCACGCCCTTGAGGTCGATCGCCCCGTGCTCGTAGAAGCGGCCGTCCTCGATGGCGACGATGGCCTTCTGTACGTACGGGGAGATCTTGTCCAGGGGGACGACCTGGCGGTCGCGCGAGTACACGGTGGCGAGGTGGCCGCCCTGCGAGTCGAGGATCGTCGTGCGCTGACTCAGCGGCGGCGTCTTCAGGTTGGACGGGATCTCGTCGAACCCCTCGACCGTGCCCTTCGCCGCCAGCCCGAGCGCGCCGGCGGCTGGCAGGGCGATGCCCGCCAGCACGGCTCCGGCGAGCACACTGACTCCGAGGAACTTGGCGGCCTGCTGGGTCCCGGTCAGACCTCCGCCCGAGCGCTTCTTTGGCATGGGGGCAGCCTACGTTCTCATTCGCCGGACACGCGTATATGCCTTGGCCTAAGCTGCTCCCAACTGTCACGGCAATGCGGTCACGCACCACGATTCCCGCATGACGGCGGCGTGCATTCCGGCGTACCCGAAACGCGTGGAATCCATGCCTGGTTGGTGCTTGTTTTCGGCCCATGTCCGATAAGTTCATTATGCTCTCAGGTCACTCCCCTGGGTGATCTCCCGCGCACGCATAGTCCGTTCGGGCCATTCAAGATTGGGCCCGAAGGGGGTGTTGCGCTGTCGCCACCTTCCGTAACGTCCCAACTGGCAGCGGTGAATATGCCGCTACCGCCGTGGGGGAGCCTCGATTCGGGAGAGGACGGCGCCGGTATGGGCTGGGTAGCTGACTGGAGTGCGCAGGCGGCCTGCCGCACTACCGATCCGGATGAACTATTCGTGCAGGGTGCGGCGCAGAACAGGGCGAAGGCGGTGTGCACCGGATGCCCGGTGCGGACCGAATGCCTCGCCGACGCCCTCGACAACCGTGTGGAATTCGGCGTGTGGGGCGGAATGACGGAGCGCGAACGGCGCGCTCTGCTGCGCCGGCGGCCGACCGTCACCTCGTGGCGGCGGCTCCTGGAGACCGCGCGCACGGAGTACGAGCGCGGCGCGGGCCTGCTGCCCGTGGCGATGGACGAGGACGCGACGTACGAGACGTACGCGGCGGTGGGCTGACCCGCCCGGATTCCTCCGGGCAGGGCGGCTCCCGCACCGGCCGGGCGGCCATGGGCCGGCGGGCCGGGCCGTCGCGCGCGGGAGCATGCGCGATCGCGGGCACGACCGTGGGCGAGAAGGCCCGGGGTGAGACGGCCGGGGCTGTGGCCCGCGGTGTGACGGCAGCGGTGTTACGGCATGCGGCCGATCGCGAGACGGTCGCCGATGGCGCGCAGCCCGTCGAGATCGTGCACGTCACCGGGGAGAGCGGCCACTTCGGCGACCGCGACCTCGGGATGGAGCGCGGTGAAGCGGTCGCGGGTGCGCTGCTCACGCGCGAGCACCCGCATCCGCTCGGCGTGCAGACGCAGCAGTCCGGCGGTGAGTTCCCGGACGTCGGGCGCGACGGACGCGTCCGGTGCGGTGGGTGCGCTGTGCTCCCCGTCGGCTGTGGGGGCAGCCTCGGGTACGGGTGGTGCTGAGGGTGCGACGGTGGTGCCGGCGGCGGTGGCGAGGTCGGGCGTGGGGGCCGCGGTGGGGGGTGCGGCGGGGGCGTGCGACTCGGGAGAGGCGGCCCGTGGGCCACGTCCAGGAGTCTTCCCGGCCCCCTGATCCACAATGCGGCCCTCGTCAAGATTTTCCGCCGCGGCCCGGGCCCGCTCGGCCGACAGCCGCGCGGCGCCGCTGCCGTGCACCCGGTTGAGGACGAGGCCGGCCAGCGGCATCTCCTCCGCCGCGAGCCGCTCCACGAAGTACGCCGCCTCGCGCAGCGCGTCCCGCTCGGGCGTGGCCACCACGAGGAAGGCCGTGCCCGGCGCCTGGAGCAGCTTGTACGTGGCGTCCGCCCGGGTCCGGAAGCCGCCGAACATCGTGTCCATGGCCGCCACGAAGGTCTGCACGTCCTTCAGGAACGGCCCGCCGAGCAGCTTGCCCAGCGTCCCGGTCATCATCGACATGCCGACGTTCAGGAACTTCATCCCGGCCCGGCCGCCCACCTTCGCCGGGGCCATGAGCAGCTTGATGAACTTCCCGTCCAGGAAGGACCCGAGACGCTTCGGCGCGTCCAGAAAGTCCAGCGCCGAGCGGGACGGCGGGGTGTCGACCACGATCAGGTCCCACTCGTCCCGGGCCCGGAGCTGGCCCAGCTTCTCCATCGCCATGTACTCCTGCGTACCGGCGAAACCGGCCGACAGGGACTGGTAGAACGGGTTCTCCAGGATGGCCCGGGCCCGGTCGGCGTCCGCGTGCGCCTCGACGATCTCGTCGAAGGTCCGCTTCATGTCGAGCATCATCGCGTGCAGTTCGCCGCCGTCCGAGCCCTTGATGCCCGGCACCTCGCGCGGCACGTTGTCCAGGGAGTCGATGCCCATCGACTGGGCGAGCCGGCGCGCCGGGTCGATGGTGAGGACGACCACCCGCCGGCCGCGCTCCGCCGCCCGCACCCCGAGCGCCGCCGCGGTCGTCGTCTTGCCTACCCCGCCCGCGCCGCAGCACACGATGATGCGGGTGGCCGGGTCGTCGAGCAGTGGGTCGAGATCCAGGACGGGCACGCTGTCCAGCCCGTTGTCGCCGCCGGGTCCGCCCGTCCCCGCCCGCCCCGGCCCCGCCGGCCCCGCTGTCCCCATCGTCACGCGCCCGCCCCCTGTCCGCCCGTTCCCCGCTCGCCCACCCCTTGGGCGCGCAGCTCCCTCGCCAGCCGGTACAGACCGGCGATGTCCGCCCCGTCCCCCAGGAAGGGCAGTTCGTACGTCGGGACCCCGATCGTCTCCAGGGCCGTGCGCTGGACCCGCTCCAGCTCCACCCGCCGCGCGTGCTCCGCCGCCTCGTCGAGCAGCGGATCGACCAGCAGCGGGCCGTCCTTGAGGCCGACGGAGGCCAACGCCCCCGCGACGGCGTCCCGGTGGACGCCGGAGGCGGCCCGTACCGCCGCCTCGTCCAGGACGTGCGGCCGGACCATGTTCACGATGGCGCGGCCGACGGGCAGGCCGGTCGCGCGCAGCTCCGCGATACCGTCCGCGGTCTCCTGGACCGGCATCTCCTCCAGGAGCGTCACCAGATGCACCGCCGTCTCCGGCGACTTGAGGAAGCCCATGATGGCCTGGGCCTGGTTGTGTATGGGGCCGATCCGGGCCAGCCCGGCCACCTCGTCGTTCACGTTGAGGAAGCGGGTGATGCGGCCCGTCGGCGGCGCGTCCATCACCACGTAGTCGTACGTGAACCCGCCCTGCTTCTCGCGGCGGCGCACCGCCTCGCACGCCTTCCCGGTCAGCAGCACGTCCCGTACGCCCGGCGCTATCGTCGTCGCGAAGTCGATCGCGCCGAGCTTCTTCAGGGCCCGGCCGGCGCCGCCCAGCTTGTAGAACATCTGGAGGTAGTCGAGGAGGGCGCGTTCGGCGTCGATGGCCAGCGCGAACACCTCGCCGCCGCCCGGCGCGACGGCGATCTTGCGCTCCTCGTACGGCAACGCCTCCGTCTCGAAGAGCTGCGCGATGCCCTGCCGGCCCTCCACCTCGACGAGGAGGGTCCGCTTCCCCTCGGTGGCGAGGGCGAGCGCGAGTGCGGCGGCGACCGTCGTCTTACCGGTACCGCCCTTGCCGCTGACGACCTGGAGCCTGCTCACGTATTCGAGCCTAACCACTGGCGCGCCGCACCAATCAGAGGGCTGCCCCGGACAAGGCCCTGAGAAGTCCCTGAGGCGTCCGTGAGGGCTTGGCGAGGGTCGGCGAGGGCCGTCGGGGGGCTGTCTGACGGGATGATGGGGGGCGTCCGCCGGCAATCCGCGGGGCCCGCGCGGGGAACTCCGGGTCCTTGGGCCCGGGCCTGCCCGGCCGGTCGGCTCGGCGGGCGGCCCGGCGCCAGCGACTACAGTCGGCTCATGACCAAGTGGGAGTACGCGACTGTGCCGCTGCTGGTGCACGCGACGAAGCAGATTCTTGACACCTGGGGCGAGGACGGCTGGGAGCTCGTCCAGGTCGTGCCCGGGCCGAACAACCCCGAGCAGCTCGTGGCCTACCTGAAGCGGGAGAAGACCTCGTGAGCGGGACCGGCGCCGTCGAGGCGAAGATCGCCGAGCTGGGCATGACCCTGCCGGACGTCGTGCCGCCGCTGGCCGCGTACCAGCCGGCCGTGCGGTCCGGCGTGTACGTGTACACCTCGGGCCAGCTCCCGATGGTGGGGGGCAAGCTTCCGGTGACCGGCAAGGTCGGCGCCGAGGTGACCCCCGAGGAGGCCAAGCAGCTCGCCGCGACCTGCGCGCTCAACGCGCTCGCGGCCGTGAAGTCGGTCGCCGGTGACCTGGACCGCGTCAAGCGGGTCGTGAAGGTGGTGGGCTTCGTCGCCTCCGCCCCCGACTTCACCGGCCAGCCGGGCGTCATCAACGGTGCCAGCGAGCTGCTCGGCGCCGTCCTCGGCGACAAGGGCGTCCACGCGCGCAGCGCGGTCGGCGTCGCCGTCCTCCCGCTCGACGCGCCCGTCGAGGTCGAGATCCAGGTGGAGCTGGTCGAGGACTGAGCGTCCCCGCACCTCACGCCTGCCCCGTACGGCAGCCCGTACGTCACGGAGCCGGTTCCCCCACCCGGGAGGAATCGGCTCTCGTGCATTCGGAAGCTTGCGCATAGCATCCGGCCATGTCGAATGGTCAGTCGAACGGTCAGTGGTACCCGCCGGAATGGCCCGACCGCATCCGCGCCCTCGCCGCCGGTGAGCTCGTCGCCGCCACGCCCCGGCGGGCCGCCACCGTGATGCTCCTGAAGGACGGCGCGGACGGCCCCCTCGTCCACATGCTGCGCCGCCGCACCTCCATGGCCTTCGCCGGTGGGGCATATGCCTACCCGGGCGGCGGAGTGGACCCGCGCGACGAGCACCCGGTGCGCTGGGCGGGCCCCGCGCGCGAGGAGTGGGCGGCCCGCCTCGGCCTCACGGACCCCGCACAGGCGCAGGCCGTCGTCTGCGCCGCCGTACGCGAGACGTACGAGGAGGCGGGCGTCCTGCTCGCCGGCCCGACGGCGGACACCGTCGTCGGCGACACGACGGGCGACGACTGGGAGAAGGACCGGGAGGCGCTGGTCGCCCGCGAGCTGTCCTTCGCCGACTTCCTCGACCGGCGCGGCCTCGTGCTGCGCTCCGACCTGCTGGGCGCGTGGGCCCGGTGGATCACGCCCGAGTTCGAGCCGAGGCGCTACGACACCTGGTTCTTCGTGGCGGCGCTCCCGGCCGGCCAGCGCACCCGGAACGCCTCCACCGAGGCCGACCGTACGGTCTGGACCCGCCCGGCGGACGCCGCGGCCGGCTACGACCGCGGCGAGCTGACGATGATGCCGCCGACCATCTCGACCCTGCGCGCCCTGGAGCCGTACGGGACGGCCGCCGAGGCACTCGCCGCCGCTCCGGCCCAGGACATGACCCCGGTCCTCGCCCGGGCGCGGCTCGACGGCGACCAGGTCGTGCTGAGCTGGCCGGGGCACGACGAGTTCACCAAGCACGTCCCGGCGAACGGGAGCGCGGGCACGGAGACGAACCCGGGCACGGCCACCGGTCCCGGTGCCGGCAGTGGAGACGGAGGCGCGGCATGAGCGACGCCGCCGCCCTCCCGGGCCAGCCGCGCGGCTCGGTGGTCTCCGGACCCGGTACCCCGCGCGCGTACAACGTCCTCGCGCCGAACCCGTCCGCCATGACCCTGGACGGCACCAACACCTGGATCGTCGCCGAGCCGGACTCCGGCCTCGCCGTCGTCATCGACCCCGGCCCGCTCGACGAGGGCCATCTGCGGCGGGTCGTGGACACCGCCGAGCGGCTCGGCAAGCGGATCGGCCTCACGCTGCTCACCCACGGCCATCCCGACCACGCCGAGGGCGCCGCGCGGTTCGCCGAGCTGACCCGGACCGCCGTCCGGGCCCTCGACCCGGCGCTGCGGCTCGGCGACGAGGGGCTCGCCGCCGGGGACGTGATCACCACCGGCGGGGTCGAGCTGCGGGTCGTGCCCACCCCCGGGCACACCTCCGACTCGCTCTGCTTCCATCTGCCCGCCGACGGGGCGGTGCTCACCGGCGACACCATCCTCGGGCGCGGCACGACGATGGTGGCCCACCCGGACGGGAAGCTCGGCGAGTACCTGGACTCGCTGCGGCGGCTGCGCTCGCTCACCGTGGACGACGGGGTCCACACGGTCCTGCCGGGCCACGGGCCGGTCCTGGAGGACGCCCAGGGGGCCGTGGAGTTCTATCTGGCGCACCGCGCGAGCCGGCTGGCCCAGGTGGAGACGGCGGTGGAGGCGGGCCACCGGTCGGCCGAGGACGTCGTGGCCCATGTGTACGCGGACGTCGACCGCTCCCTGTGGCCGGCGGCGGAGCTGTCCGTACGCGCGCAGCTGGAGTATCTGCGGGAGCGCGGTCTGATCTGACGGACTGTCCGGGCATATGCCCGGCGGTTCCTGACCGGTTCCTGGCCGATTCCCGGCAGATCGTTGTCCGGATCCTGGCCGGGAACCGCAACCTTTCGGCCTTGCCCCATGTCTTACGTTCCGCTTATATCGCGTACATCGCGTCGGAACTCTGGGGGGAATCCCGTGTTCGTCATAGCCATTCTGCTGGTCATAGCGGCGGTGGTGCTCTACATCGTCGGCCGCGTCAACGACACCCGCGGCCTGAGGCTGGGCGCCGTCGGCGCCCTGCTCGCCGGTCTGTTCTCCCTGATCGTCAGCATGACGTACGTGATCAGCGCGTACGAGGTCGGCGTGCCGGTCGCCTTCGGCAAGGTCGGCACGCCGATGTCCTCCGGCATGCACATGAAGTCGCCGTTCACCAACGTGACGACGTTCTCCACCCGGCCCGTCGACCTCAACCTCTCCGACAAGGACGTGGTCGAGGTCCGCTCCTCGCAGGGCGGCGTGATGTACGCCGAAGTCACCGTGAAGTGGGCGGTCCACCCGTCCAAGGCCGTCGAGCTGTACAAGCTGGCCGGCAGCGAGGACGCCATCCAGCAGCGGCTCGTCTACCCGGACAGCCGCGAGATCGTCCGCAACGTCTTCGCCCGCTACTCCAGCGAGCAGGGCTACGCCACCGACCGCGAGAAGATCAACGCCGAGATCGCGACCCTGATCAAGGACCGGCTCGCCCCGCGCGGCATCGACGTCACCACCGTCAACCTGCGCAATGTGAAGCCCTCCAACGCGCTCCAGGACCAGATCGACCGCAAGATCCAGCAGCAGCAGGCCACCGAGCGCGCCCTGGAGGCCTCCCGGACCGCCAAGGCGGAGGCCGACCGGCGCCGGATCGAGGCCGAGGGTATCGCCCGTGCCAACAAGATCCTCAACGAGTCGCTGACCGACAAGGTCCTGACGAACCAGTGCATCGACGCGTACAAGGAGGCCGCGGCGAAGAACCCGGTCTACGCGGTGCCCTGCGGCGGTGGCGGCTCGAACCCGCTGATCGTCGACGGCACGAAGCGCTGACAGCCCGCGCGCGACGCCCCGCGACGCGAAAAGGGGGCCGCCCGGTCGAACCGGGCGGCCCCCTTCCCGTACGTACGAGGGGTACGGAACCGCTGAGCGCGAGGCCCTGGAGCGGAGCCTTACCGCGAGCGCTTCGCGAGGCGCTCCACGTCGAGCAGGATCACGGCGCGGGCCTCCAGACGCAGCCAGCCGCGCTGGGCGAAGTCGGCGAGCGCCTTGTTGACCGTCTCGCGGGAGGCGCCGACGAGCTGGGCCAGCTCCTCCTGGGTGAGGTCGTGGACGACGTGGATGCCCTCCTCCGACTGCACGCCGAAGCGGCGCGACAGGTCGAGGAGCGCGCGGGCCACGCGGCCCGGGACGTCGGAGAAGACCAGATCGGACATCTGGTCGTTGGTCTTGCGCAGCCGGCGGGCGACGGCGCGCAGCAGGGCGCTGGCCACCTCGGGGCGCGCGTTCAGCCAGGGCTGGAGGTCGCCGTGGCCGAGGCCGAGCAGCTTGACCTCGGTCAGCGCGGTCGCGGTCGCGGTGCGCGGGCCCGGGTCGAACAGGGACAGCTCGCCGATGAGCTCGCCGGGGCCGAGGACGGCCAGCATGTTCTCGCGGCCGTCGGGCGAGGTGCGGTGCAGCTTCACCTTGCCCTCGGTGACCACGTAGAGCCGGTCGCCCGGGTCGCCCTCGTGGAACAGTGCGTCGCCACGGGCGAGCGTCGCCTCACTCATCGAGGCGCGCAGCTCGGCGGCCTGCTCGTCGTCGAGCGCCGCGAACAGCGGCGCGCGTCGCAGAACGTCGTCCACGAGTTCTCTCCTATGTCGACCTCAGTGCGATCAATCACAACAAGTTTGACTCACCGGGCGGCCTTTCCGTACGTCAGGGGCCCGATTGGGTCCCGATCGGGTGCGCGCGGGGCGGATGCGGGCGGCGGCGCCTAGGCTGGCCGGGTGTCCAACTCGCCGGTGAGAGCGCAGGCCAAGGGGGCTGGAAGAGTGCGGGAGGAAGGCGATTCCGCTGTGGGCGAACATGGTGCGTCGAAACGGGTGAATGTGGCAAAAGCTCCATCCGCGGGTGTGGTGGGTGTGGTGAAGACCGGGCCGGGGAGGGCCGCATCCGGAAGGACTGCTTCCGGAAAGGCTGCCCCGGAGAAGGCTGCCGGAAAGGCAGCCTCCAAGAAGGCCGCTCCCCGGAAGGCGTCGACCAAGGCATCGGCCAAGGCGTCGACCAAGGCGACGGCCGAGACTCCGGTGGCCGGGGAACCCGCCGCCGGGACGCACGCGTCCCCGAAGGGCGCCGCCAAGCCCGAGTCGCGGCTGGCGATGGTCCGCCGGGCCCGGAAGATCAACCGGGAGCTGGCCGAGGTCTACCCGTACGCCCATCCCGAACTCGACTTCCGCAACCCCTTCGAACTCCTGGTCGCCACGGTCCTGTCCGCCCAGACCACGGACCTGCGGGTCAACCAGACCACCCCCGCGCTGTTCGCGGCCTACCCGACCCCCGAGGACCTGGCCGCCGCCGTCCCCGAGGAGGTCGAGGAGCTGATCCGGCCGACCGGGTTCTTCCGCGCCAAGACCAAGTCGGTCATGGGCCTGTCCGCCGCCCTCCGCGACGACTTCGGCGGCGAGGTACCCGGCCGCCTGGAGGACCTGGTCACACTGCCCGGCGTCGGCCGCAAGACCGCCTTCGTCGTCCTCGGCAACGCCTTCGGTGTCCCCGGCATCACCGTCGACACCCACTTCATGCGGCTCGCCCGGCGCTGGAAGTGGACCACGTCCGACGACCCCGTGAAGATCGAGGCCGAGATCGCCACGATCTTCCCGAAGAGCGAGTGGACCATGCTCTCGCACCGGGTGATCTTCCACGGCCGGCGCATCTGCCACGCCCGCAAGCCCGCGTGCGGCGCCTGCCCGATCGCCCACCTCTGCCCGTCGTACGGCGAAGGCGAGACGGACCCCGAGAAGGCGAGGAAGCTGCTCAAGTACGAGAAGGGCGGCTTCCCGGGGCAGCGGCTCAATCCGCCCCCGGACTACCCCGGCCGCCCGGCGCCCCCGCCGGGCGCGTCCACCTGAGTCCCCCGGCCGTGCTCCCGACCGCTGTCCCCCACAGGAGCGAACCTGTGCGGGATGCCGGTCCCGGGGGAACGAATGACGACCGCGACCGCGTTGTGAATCACGGGGGTGCCTATGACGCGCACGAGTGAAGAGATCCATGGAACGGGCGGCCTGCTCCGCCGGGACGGGCTGCCCGCCTGGCTGACTCCGGTCGACCACGCGGCCCGTACGGTCGCGCCCGAGCAGTTGAGCAGCTTCCTGCCGCCCGCGGACGGCGGCGGGCGGCAGTCCGCCGTGCTCATCCTCTTCGGCGACGGCGCGCACGGCCCCGAGCTGCTCCTGATGGAGCGCGCCGGCAGCCTGCGCTCGCACGCCGGGCAACCCTCGTTCCCCGGCGGCTCCCTGGACCCGGAGGACGGCCCGCCCGCCCGGGGCGGCCTGCTGCGTGCCGCGCTGCGCGAGGCCCGCGAGGAGACCGGCCTCGACCCGTCCGGCGTCCAGCTCTTCGGTGTGCTGCCCCGCCTCTACATCCCCGTTAGCGGCTTCGTCGTCACCCCCGTGCTGGGCTGGTGGCGCGCGCCCAGCCCGGTCGGGGTCGTGGATCCCGCCGAGACCGCCCGGGTCTTCACCGTCCCCGTGGCGGATCTCACGGACCCCGCGAACCGCGCCATGGCCGTCCACCCGATGGGGCACGAAGGCCCCGCGTTCCTCGTCTCGTCCGCCCTGGTCTGGGGTTTCACCGCCGGAGTGATCGACCGCATCCTGCACTACGCCGGCTGGGAGCGGCCCTGGGACCGCTCCAGGAAGGTCACGCTGGACCGGAGGTCGTGACAGGCTGGGCCGGGCGACCGAAGACGAATCTGCGAGGCTACCGACGGTGAACGTGCTGGACATCCTGCTGCTGCTCGCCGCCGTGTGGTTCGCGATCATCGGCTATCGCCAGGGATTCGTCGTCGGCATCCTCTCCGTGATCGGATTCCTCGGCGGCGGCCTCGTCGCCGTTCTTCTGCTCCCCGTCCTCTGGAACCAGCTGACCGACCGCAGTCAGGTCACCACCGCGGTCACCGTCGTCTTCGTGATGGTCGTCATCGTCTGCGCCTCCGTCGGCCAGGCGTTCACCACCCATCTCGGCAGCAAGCTGCGCGTCCACATCACCCTGGCCCCCGCCCGCGCCCTGGACGCCACCGGCGGCGCGCTGGTCAACGTCATCGCGATGCTCCTGGTGGCCTGGCTGATCGGCTCCGCCCTGGCCCGTACCGCCATACCCACCCTGGGCAAGGAGGTCCGCGACTCCAAGGTGCTGCTCGGGGTCTCCCAGGTGATGCCCGCTCAGGCCCCTGGCTGGCTGAACGATTTCACCTCGGTCCTCGCCCAGAACGGCTTCCCGCAGGTCTTCAGCCCCTTCGTCAACGAGCCCATCACCGAGGTCCTGCCCCCCGACCCGGCCCTCGCGGGCAGCCCGGTCGCCGCCCGCGCCCAGCGCTCCATCGTCAAGGTCGTCGGCACCGCGCCCAGCTGCGGCAAGGTCCTCGAAGGCACCGGCTTCGTGTTCTCCGACCGCCGCGTCATGACCAACGCCCACGTGGTCGGCGGCGTCGACGAGCCCACCGTGCAGATCGGCGGCGAGGGCAAGCTCTACGACGCCAAGGTCGTGCTCTACGACTGGCAGCGCGACATCGCCGTCCTCGACGTGCCCGAGCTGGACGCCAAGCCGTTGGAGTTCACCGACGACGACGCCCGCAGCGGCGACGACGCCATCGTGGCCGGCTTCCCGGAGAACGGCGACTACGACGTCCGCTCGGCCCGCGTCCGCGGCCGCATCAGCGCTGACGGCCCGGACATCTACCACCGCGGCGAGGTGCGCAGGAACGTCTACTCGCTCTACACGACGGTCCGCCAGGGCAACTCCGGCGGCCCGCTGCTCACCGAGGACGGCAAGGTGTACGGCGTGATCTTCGCCCGCTCCCTCGACGACGCCCAGACGGGCTACGCGCTGACGGCCGACGAGATCCGCGGCGACATCGACCGGGGCCGCACCGCCGTCCAGCAGGTCGACAGCCAGGGCTGCGCCCTCTAGGGCCTTACGGCGACTCCCGTACGAGTGAGGCCGCTTCGACCGCGGTGGGGCGCGGCGGCCGCGTACGGGAGCGGGAAGAGAAGCGCGGCGCGCGCCTAGGTGCGGGTGTGGCGCAGCCGCGCCGAGACCCAGCGGGCCCGGCGGCGCAGGATGCGCGAGATGCCCACGGCCCGCGCGGGATGCGCGTGGCCCTGGTCCTGTCCACCGCCCCGCTCGGGGGCCTCGGATCCGCCGATCGAGCGGCGGTCGCGTGCCGTTTCACCGTAGTCGTGCGTCCAGCTCATACCGGGACGTGTGCCCGGGCCCCAAGGTCGGTAACCGCCTGGGGGCCCGCCAATTGGCGTATGCGCGGGGCACATGGCGGTTCTCCGGACGCATGTGCGTCAACGGTCCCTCAGGCGGCCCGTCAGCGGTCCGGTTCAGGGTCCTTCAGCCAGTTGACAAGCTCCGCGGTGAACGCCTCCGGGTCCTCCTCATGGGGGAAGTGCCCGAGGCCGTCGAAGAGCCGCCAGCGGTACGGGGCCTCCACGAACTGCCCGGAACCCGCCGCGCTGCGGGTGCGCATCACCGGGTCGAGCGACCCGTGCAGGTGCAGCGTGGGCACCCGTACCGGCCGCTTCATCCGCCGGTTGAACTGGACGCCGTCGGGCCGGGCCAGAGACCGCACCATCCAGCGGTACGGCTCGATCGAGCAGTGCGCGGTCGACGGGATGCACATGGCCCGCCGGTAGACCGCCAGCGCCTCGTCGTCGACGGCCGACTTCAGATGCGGGCCGGACCAGTCCTCGATGAGCCGGCCCACCAGCGACCCGTCGTCCGCGACGAGCTGACGCTCCGGAATCCACGGCCGCTGGAAACCCCACACGTACGAGCCGGCGCGGGTCTGCGCGAAGTCGGAGAGCATCGCCGAGCGCCAGCGGCGCGGGTGCGGCATCGAGGAGACGACCAGCCGGCGCACCAGCTTGGGCCGCATCACGGCGGCCGTCCAGGCGAGATAGCCGCCCAGGTCGTGGCCGACGAGCGCGGCGTCGGGCTCGCCGAGCGAGCGGACCACACCGGTGATGTCGAGGGCCAGGTTGGCGGGGTCGTAACCGCGCGGCGTGCGGTCGCTGCCACCGACGCCCCGCAGATCCATGGCCACGGCCCGGAAGCCGGCCTCGGCGAGGGCGGGCAGCTGGTGCCGCCAGGTCCACCAGAACTGCGGGAAGCCGTGGAGCAGCAGGACCAAGGGGCCGTCGCCCATCTCGGCGATGTGGAAACGGGCGCCGTTGGCCGCCACGTCGCGGTGCGTCCAGGGGCCGTCGATGCGGACCGGGCCGCTGCCGGCCGTGGTGCTGCTCTCGGGAACGGTCATGCGGAGGAGCGTGCCACAGACGCGGCCTTGTCCTGGGCCGCCCGGGCCGCCTCGGCAGTGGCCGGCCGGGGGTGCGGCTTCACGTTCTGCACGATCGCGGCGGTCTGCTTGACCGAGGCCAGGGACTGCTCCGGCTTCTTCATCTTCTTGAACTTGGCCAGGCCGATCAGCCCGAACAGCACGGCGAGCAGGAGGCTCGCGAAGAAGGAGATCACGAAGCACACGGCGAGGTTCCAGCCGCCGTTGCCGTTGTGGCCACCGGTCCAGGCGTTGATGCCGTACGCCAGCGCGAAGCTGAGCATCGGCAGCGAGAACAGCAGCACCACCAAGGCACTGATGACCAGTCCGGCGCCGATGCCGCCGCGCTTCACGTCCTGCCGGATCTCCGCCTTGGCCAGGGCGATCTCGTCGTGCACCAGTGCGGACATCTCGGCGGTCGCCGAGGCGACCAGCTGGCCGAGGCTGCGCTCGGTTCCGTCGAACGGGTCGCTCATGGCTGCTCCCTCTTCTCCCCTTACGGGCCGGTTAGTGGCTCTCAGATCATGCCGGACGGCCGGGCTCGTCGCGCGATGCCCCCGCCAGTCGGGCGCGCTCGCGGTGCTCGGCGGCCTTCCGCTCGTACATCTCGGCCATTCTCAGGTGGTACGCCGGATCGTCCTGCTCGTACACGTCGGGGATGCCGTCGTGGTCTTCGTCACGGTCCTCCTCGGCGCACAGCGCCTGGTAGCGACGGACCCGCAGTTTCAGCAGGATGGAGGCGAGGACGGCGGCGATCAGCGAGCCCATCAGGATGGCCGCCTTGACCTCGTCCGTCAGGGTGGCGTCGCCCGCGAAGGCCAGCTCGTCGATGAGCAGCGAGACGGTGAAGCCGATGCCCGCGAGGGTGGCGAGCGCGAAGACGTCGGGCCAGCGCAGATCGGGATTGAGCCGGGCCTTGGTGAAGCGGGCGATGAGCCAGGTGCCGCCGAAGACGCCGACGGCCTTGCCGACCACCAGACCGAGCAGCACACCGAGCGGGGCGGGGTGGGTGAACACGTCGGTCATGGCCCGCCCGGAGAGGGTGACCCCGGCCGCGAACAGCGCGAACAGCGGGACCGCGAGGCCGGCGGACAGCGGGCGTATCAGGTGCTCGACGCGCTCGCCGGGGGAGTGCGCCTCGCCCTCGCGGGTGGTGCAGCGCAGCATCAGGCCCATCGCGACGCCGGCGATGGTGGCGTGGACGCCGCTGTTGTACATCAGGCCCCAGATGACGAGGGCGAGCGGCACGTACACGTACCAGCCGCGGACGCCCTTGCGCAGCAGCACCCAGAAGACGACCAGGCCGGCGAAGGCGCCGCCGAGGGCGAGGAAGTTCAGGTCGCTGGTGAAGAAGATCGCGATGATCAGGATGGCCAGCAGGTCGTCGACGACGGCGAGGGTGAGCAGGAAGGCGCGCAGCGCCGAGGGCAGCGAGGTGCCGATCACGGCGAGGACGGCGAGCGCGAAGGCGATGTCGGTGGCGGTGGGCACGGCCCAGCCGTCGAGGGTGCCGCCGCCGATCGTGTTGACCAGCGCGTAGACGAGGGCGGGGGCCGCCATGCCGCATACCGCGGCAACGACGGGCAGGGCGGCGGCCCGGGGGTCGCGCAGCTCGCCCGCGACCAGCTCGCGTTTGAGCTCGACACCGGCGACGAAGAAGAAGATCGCGAGCAGTCCGTCCGCGGCCCAGTGCTGGACCGACAGATCGAGCCCGAGCGCGGCCGGGCCGAAGTGGAAGTCGCGGATGGCCGCGTAGCTCTCCTTGAGCGGGGTGTTGGCCCAGACGAGGGCGACGACGGCCGCGACCAGGAGCAGCACGCCGCCGACGGTCTCGGTGCGCAGCGCGTCTGTCAGGTAGCGGCGCTCGGGCAGCGACAGTCGGCCGAGGAAAGTGCGGCGGGGGGTGGGCGCGGACACGGGGTGAACCTCCGGTGGATGGGCATGACGAAACCATGCCGACCAGACTTCCCGGCGCACCAATAAATTCTTACTTTACCTAAAGATGCCCGATCGCGCGCGGTGATGCGCGCGACGGGTGCCGGAACACGCGCCGAAGCGGGGTCGGTCCGCCGTGCCGGGACCAGGCGCGGGCCATGCGAAAGCGCCCGCCCCGGAGCTCCGGGACGGGCGCTGACCTGTGCTTTTCGGATCAGCCCTCGCTGGGCGAGGACGGCAGCTTGGTCTGGATGAGATCCATGACCGACGAATCCGTCAGCGTCGTCACATCGCCCAGCTCGCGGTTCTCGGCGACGTCGCGCAGCAGCCGGCGCATGATCTTGCCCGAACGGGTCTTCGGCAGCTCGGCCACCGGCAGGATCCGCTTCGGCTTGGCGATCGGGCCGAGCGTGGCGCCGACGTGGTCGCGCAGGGCCGCGACGAGGCCCTCGTCCTCGGTCGCGGTGCCCCGCAGTATGACGAAGGCGACGATCGCCTGGCCGGTGGTCTCGTCGGCGGCGCCGACCACGGCGGCCTCGGCGACGGCCGGGTGGGAAACGAGCGCGGACTCGACCTCGGTGGTGGAGATGTTGTGGCCCGAGACGAGCATGACGTCGTCGACCCGGCCGAGCAGCCAGATGTCGCCGTCGTCGTCCTTCTTGGCGCCGTCGCCCGCGAAGTACAGGCCCTCGAAGCGCGACCAGTAGGTGTCGATGAAGCGCTGGTCGTCGCCCCAGATGGTGCGGAGCATCGCCGGCCACGGCTCGGTGAGGACCAGGTAGCCGCCGCCCCCGTTCGGGACCTCGCGGGCCTCGTCGTCGACGACGGTGGCGGAGATGCCGGGCAGCGGGCGCTGGGCCGAGCCGGGCTTGGTCTCGGTGACTCCGGGCAGCGGGGAGATCATCATGGCGCCGGTCTCGGTCTGCCACCAGGTGTCCACTATCGGGCAGCGGCCCCCGCCGATGTGCTCGCGGTACCAGACCCACGCCTCGGGGTTGATCGGCTCGCCGACCGAACCGAGGACGCGCAGCGACGACAGGTCGAACTTCTCGGGGATGTCGTCGCCCCACTTCATGAACGTGCGGATCGCGGTCGGCGCCGTGTAGAGGATCGTGACGCCGTACTTCTGCACGATCTCCCAGAACCGGCCCTGGTGCGGGGTGTCCGGGGTGCCCTCGTACATGACCTGGGTCGCGCCGTTGGCCAGCGGCCCGTACACGATGTACGAGTGGCCGGTGACCCAGCCGATGTCGGCGGTGCACCAGAAGACGTCGGTCTCCGGCTTGAGGTCGAAGACCGCGTGGTGGGTGTACGAGGCCTGGGTGAGGTAGCCGCCGGAGGTGTGCAGGATGCCCTTCGGCTTCCCGGTGGTGCCCGAGGTGTACAGGATGAACAGCGGCTGCTCGGCGGGGAACGCCTCGGGGGTGTGCTCCGTGGACTGGCGGGCCACGATGTCGTCCCACCAGACGTCCCGTCCCTCGGTGAAGGCGGTGTCCTGGCCGGTCCGGCGGACCACCAGGACGTGCTCGACCTGCGGGCACTTGTCCAGCGCCTCGTCGATCGCGGGCTTGAGCGCGGACGGCTTGCCGCGGCGGTAGCCGCCGTCGGCGGTGACGACCAGCCTGGCGTCGGCGTCCTGGATGCGGGAGGCGACGGCGTCGGCCGAGAAGCCGCCGAAGACGACCGAGTGGGCGGCGCCGATCCGGGCGCAGGCCAGCATCGTGATGGCGGCCTCGGGGATCATCGGCAGGTAGACGGCGACCCGGTCGCCCTTCCGCACCCCGAGCTCGAGCAGCGCGTTGGCGGCCTGGGAGACCTCGTCCTTGAGCTGGGCGTAGGTGAGGGCGCGGCTGTCGCCGGGCTCGCCCTCGAAGTGGATGGCCACCCGGTCCCCGTGGCCGGCCTCGACATGCCGGTCCACGCAGTTGTACGCGACGTTCAGCTCGCCGTCGGCGAACCACTTGGCGAAGGGCGGGTTCGACCAGTCGAGGGTCTCGGTGGGCTCGGTGGCCCAGGTCAGCCGCTTCGCCTGCTCGGCCCAGAAGCCCAGCCGGTCCGCCTTGGCCTGCTCGTAGGCGTCCGCCGTGACATTGGCGTGCGCGGCCAGCTCGGCGGGCGGTGCGAACCGCCGCTCCTCGCGCAGCAGGTTGGCCAAGGATTCGTTGCTCACGACTTCTCCCTTTCCCAGGGCGTCTTATGTGCCTCTGTGTCCCGTCGCCTAGCTCACCAGCCAGACGCCCGGGTGACAAGAGTTTCCGGGCAAGTGGTTTAGACCTATGAGTGTGGGCGAAGGTGACCCCCGCTCTCCCGGGCGGGGGAAAGCGGGGGCCATCCACTTACACGCGCGAACGGAACGGACGGTTCAGGACGCGCGAGCGGTTTTCAGGGCTTTCTCCTTCCGCCCGGGCGTGTCGGAGGGGTGGGCCGGGTCGGGTACGGCCGGGGCGTCCGGGGCAGGCGGTACATGTGTGAACACGTCGTCGTAGCCGTAAACCTCCGTGGCGTCCGAGGTCAGCAGATAGGCCTGGGCCTCGCCCACATGGAAGTACATTCCGTGCAGGCTCAGGGTGCCCTCGGCGAGCCTCCGAGCCACCGAGGCATGGGCCCGCAGGTGCTCCAACTGCTGCACCACATTGGTCAGGCACAGCTGTTCGAGTTCGTCGGCCGGCAGCCGGCCTGCGATCCGGGCCCAGGAGTGGCCTCTGTTCCGCATCCGGGCCAGGCTCGGCCGGGCGTGTCGCAGCCAGCGCCGCAGCGGGGTCGGCGCGCCGTCCGCGGCGCCCTTCAACAGGGCCTGCATCGCGCCGCAGCCGGAATGGCCGCACACCGTGATCGATTCGACCCGCAGCACCTCCACCGCGTACTCGATCGCGGCCGCCACCGAGTCGTCCCCGCTCTCCTCGCCGGGCAGGGGCACCAGATTGCCCACATTGCGCACGGTGAACAGGTCGCCCGGGCCGCTGGACGTGATCATGCTCGTGACGAGCCGGGAGTCGGAACAGGTCAGGAACAGATGGGTCGGCCGCTGCCCGTCCCGGGCGAGCCGTGCCAGCTCGGATCTGACCAGGGGCGCCGTGTCCCGCTGGAAGGCGCCGATGCCGCTCGCCAGCCGATGCCCGGTGCCACCGCCCGGCGCCTCCTCGGGCGCCTCGGGGCGGAGCGGGCCGGTCCCGGGCTCCTCGCCGCACTGGTGATTGCGCCAGGGCGTCCAAGGGCGGCAGCAAGGGTGTCCGCCGGACCGGGCGCCGAGCGCGGCGGCCGAGCCGGCCTCGAAAGGCTCGTCGGACGGCGGGCGTTCAGGGATCCGGCCGCCGGCCGGACCGGTCGTGGCCACGGTGCCGCCGGAGGCCAGATGCGTGGTCTGCCAGTCGTGCAGCGTCTCGTACGCCGCGTGGTCCATGAACGAGCCGTCCAGCTCGACGACGGCGTCGGTGCCCGCCGGAATCTGGTGCAGGGCCCGGCTCAGCCGCGGTACCGCGAGAAAGGTCAACTGGCCCCGGATCCGGACCAGATACGAGCCGCCCCGGCTCTCCCGGGTGATCCGGGTGCGGGCGAGCCGGTGCAGCGCGACGGCCACCGCCGCGGCGATGCCAAGACCCACGCCCTGGAGGATCCCGAGGAAGACCACACCCGCCGACGTCACCACGTACACCAGGACTTCGCGATGGCGCGTGACCGTCCGGAGGTGGGTGATGCCCGCCATCTGGATTCCGACCACCATCACCAGGGCGGCCAGCGCGGGCAGCGGGACGAGGTCGAGGACCGGGACGAGGAACAGTGACGCGAGGACGATCCAGACGCCGTGCAGCATCGTCGCGTTCCGGCTGACGGCGCCCGCCGAGACGTTCGCGACGCTGCGCACCGCCACACCGGCCACCGGCAGCCCGCCGAGTGCTCCGGAGACGATGTTCGCCGCGCCCTGCCCGGCGAGTTCGCGGTCGAGGTCGGAGCGGGGAGGGAGGGGCGCGGGGGCTCGCGAGTCGGCGCGGGGGGCGGTGGCGCGCCGGGCGGCCAGCTTGTCGACGGCGACGGCGGACAGCAGCGACTGCACGCTGGTCACCAGGGTGATGGTGAGCACCCCGGCCGCGATGCCGAGGGCCGGCCCCTCGGGCAGTCCGGGCAGCACATGGCCGCTCCACGACGGCAGATCGACCCGCGGCACCCGGAGCCCCGCGCCCGCGGCGAGCGCCGTGGCGGCCGCGACCGCGACGAGCGCGGCGGGCACCGTACGACGCAGCAGCCGTCCCGTACGGCCGGGCAGGCGCGGCCAGAGCAGCAGCAGAGCGACGGTGAGCGCGCTGACGGTGAGCGCCGCGCCGGACACGTGGGTCAACTGGGCGGGCAGGCCGCGGGCGTTGTCGACGGCGGAACTCTGCGGGCTGCCGCCGAGCACGATGTGCAGCTGAGCGAGCGCGATGGTGACGCCGATGCCCGCGAGCATCCCGTGCACGATGGCGGGCGAGACGGCGAGGGCGGAGCGCGCCACCCGCAGGGCGGCGAGGCCGAGTTGGGCGCATCCGGCGAGGACCGTGATCGCGCAGGTGGTGCGCCAGCCGTAACGCTGGATCAGCTCGGCGGTCACCACGGTGAGTCCGGCGGCGGGGCCGCTGACCTGGAGCGGGGAGCCTCCGAGACGTCCGGCGACGAGGCCGCCGACGGCGGCGGCCACCAGGCCGGCCTGGAGCGGGGCTCCGGTGGCGAGGGCGATGCCGAGCGAGAGCGGCAGCGCGATCAGGAAGACGGCGAGAGACGCGGACACATCCGCCGCGTTCGCGCCCGCGAGGGCGAAACGGCGTGGTCCGCCCGGTGGCGCGTGGGGCCGCGGGGTGCGGGGGCGGTCGGCCTTGGTCGTACGGGCAGGGGGGCCTGGGACGCGGAAGGTCATGATCCCGTCTCCTCCGGGACGGCCGCGGACGCGGCTCGGGCGGGGTGCGATGGAGGGGCACCGATCAACGCTCGGTAAATGAATGGTAATGGAGAGTAAAGACTCTGGCAGGAAAATCCGGGCAAATAGGTCAGCGATTCACCGGTTCCGGTGACAGAAAGTAGCCGCGCCGCTTGTCGTTGACGCTCTCCGGCTTCTCGGATGCGACGTTGACGCCGCTTGTACGTAAATCTGAGAATCCGAAGAGAGGTGGGCGGATGTCAGCCACCGGGAGAAGGCCAGCGAGACAGACGAGAAGCGGAACCACCGCGCGGAGGAAGGCGCTTGCCCTCGGCGCCCTCGGCGTCGCCCTGACGGCCGGCGCGGCCGGCTGCTCCTCCCCGCAGGGCGCACCGGGCGCGGGCGGAGTGAAGAAGGGCGACGGCGCCCCGCAGGGCGTCGTACGCCTGATCGGTGACGGCTCCACCGCCTTCACCGGGACGCAGCCGCGCCAGCCCGCCTGGCAGCGTTTGAAGCAGGGTCAGGAACCCCCGCAGTTCGTGGTGTTCTCCTGGGACGGCGCGGGCGAGGACAGCCAGAAGCTCTTCTCGCACTTCCGCGAGGTGGGCAAGAAGTACGGCGCCACGATGACGTACTTCCTCAGCGGCGTGTACCTGCTGCCGGAGGCGAAGCGCGACCTCTACGACCCGCCGAAGCACTCCCCGGGCCAGTCCGACATCGGTTTCAACGACCTCCAGGGCATCCGCGACACCGTGCGCGAGCTGCGCGGCGCGTGGGAGGAGGGCAACGAGATCGGCACCCACTTCAACGGCCACTTCTGCGGCGAGGAGGGTGGCGTCGGCACCTGGTCGGTCGACGAGTGGAAGAGCGAGATCAACCAGGCGAAGTCCTTCGTCAAGCACTGGAAGACCAACTCCGGCCTGAAGGAGGAGAAGCCGCTCCCCTTCGACTACGACAAGGAGCTGGCGGGCGCCCGCACCCCGTGCCTGGAAGGCCGCAAGAACTTCGTCCAGGCCGCCTCGCAGCTGGGCTTCCGCTACGACACCAGCGGCGTCAACGACCAGATCTGGCCCAACAAGGACCACGGCCTGTGGGATCTGTCGATGCAGCTCGTCCCGGTCCCCGGCCGCGAGTTCCAGACGCTGTCCATGGACTACAACTTCATGGTCAACCAGTCCGGCACGGCCACCCAGGGCGACCCGTCGCAGCACGAGTACTGGGGCAACCAGATGCGCGACGGCCTGGTGGAGGCCTTCGAGCGCTCGTACCGGGGCAACCGCGCGCCGCTGATCATCGGCAACCACTTCGAGTCCTGGAACGGCGGCACCTACATGCGCGCCATCGAGGACACCATCGCCACGGTCTGCGTGCAGAAGGACGTCAAGTGCGTCTCCTTCCGCCAGCTCGCGGACTGGCTGGACGCCCAGGACCCGGCCGTCCTCGCCAAGCTCCACACACTGAAGGTCGGCGAGGCCCCGTCGGGCGGCTGGACGTCCTTCCTGGCTCCGAAGCCCGCCGCGCCGGCGGGGGTCCCGGCCGCCAAGCCGGCCGAGGTCAAGCCGGCTGCACCGCACTGAGCCCTTCGGACAGCACGAACCCGGGGTCGACCTGCGCCGCCAGGTCGGCCCCCGTCCGGGCGTTGCCCCAGCTCTCCGCGTTGCGCAGATGGAAGTGGACCATCTGGCGCGTGTAGCGCTCCCAGTCGCGCCGCGCGTACGAGTCGTCGGCGGCGGCCTGGAGGGTGCGCAGCGCCGCCCGGTTGCCCGCCTCCAGCACCCCGAACGCGGACGGACGGCCCTTCTCCATCGCCCGGACCCAGTCGGAGTGGCCGACCGTCACCAGCAGGTCGTCGCCCACCTCGGCGCGCAGGAAGTCGACGTCGTCCTCGCCCTGCACCTTGTTGCCGACCACCTTCAGGGCGACGCCGAAGTCCCGCGCGTACTCCTTGTACTGGCGGTAGACGGAGACGCCCTTGCGGGTCGGCTCGGCGACCAGGAACGTCATGTCGAAGCGGGTGAACATGCCGGAGGCGAACGAGTCGGAGCCGGCCGTCATGTCGACCACCACGTACTCGTCGGGGCCGTCCACCAGGTGGTTCAGGCACAGTTCGACCGCGCCGACCTTCGAGTGGTAGCAGGCCACGCCGAGATCCGACTCGGTGAACGGGCCCGTGGCCATCAGCCGGATCCCATGCTCGTCGAGCGCCACCGGCCGCGCGCAGGCGGTGTAGACCGGGTTCTCCTCGCGGACCCCGAGCAGCCGCGAACCCTCCCCGGGCGGAGTCGTCTTGATCATCGTGTCGGCGGAGGCGATCCGCGGGTTGGCCCCCCGCAGGTACTCCTTGATCAGCGGCAGATGCGCCCCCATCGCGGGGAGCGCGGCGGTCTCCTCGTCGGAGAGCCCGAGAGCGGCGCCGAGGTGTTGGTTGATGTCCGCGTCGACGGCGATGACCGGAGCTCCGGTGGCGGCGAGGTGGCGGATGAAGAGGGAGGACAGGGTGGTTTTGCCACTGCCGCCCTTCCCTACGAAAGCGATCTTCATGTTCACCTAGCGTAGTAGCCGCATCGCGGTCCGTGGTCAAGGTGCGTGAAGAAGACCACTCCAAGGTGGGGTGGCGCCCCGGGGCGCGTAGCCTCCCTACTTATGAGTACGCACGCCTCTGACCCCCTGGCCGCCCTCGGCTCCCTGCCGGGCGTCGCCGACTCGGTGGACTCCGTACGCAAGGCTGTCGACCGCGTGTACGGCCACCGTGTGATGCGCCGCCGCAGCAACGAGATCACCTCCGAGGCGGCCCTGCGCGGGGCGCGCGGCTCGGCCGCGCTCGCGGGCGCCGACTGGGCCCTGGAAGAGGTCCGCCGGCGGACCGACTTCAGTGCCGACCCGGAGTCCCGCACCGTGGGTGCGGCGCTGCGACTGAGCGCCGAATGCGGGCAGTTGCTCTCCATCTGGCGCCAGTCGCCGCTGCGAGTGCTGGCCCGGCTGCACCTGGTCGCCCAGGGCGAGCCGCTCGACTCGACGGGCCGGCCGCGTCAGGCGGGCGAGCCGGTCGACGAGCCGCTGATCGAGGCGCCGCTGCCGACGCCCGAGGAGGTCTCGGGCCGGCTCGACGGTCTCGCGGAGCTGATCATCGCGGGCGGCGAGGCCCCGGCCCTGGTCACGGCGGCCGTGGTGCACGGCGAACTGCTCGCCCTGCGTCCCTTCACCTCGCACAACGGGCTGATCGCCCGGGCCGCGGAGCGGATCGTGCTGATCGGCAGCGGTCTCGACCCCAAGTCGATCTGCCCGGCCGAGGTCGGCCACGCGGAACTGGGGCGGGACGCCTACGTGGCCGCCTTCGAGGGGTACCGGTCGGGGACCGCCGACGGCATGGCGGCCTGGATCGCGCACTGCGGGCGGGCGGTCGAACTCGGCGTCCGCGAGTCGACGGCCGTCTGCGAGGCGCTGCAGCGCGGCGCGGCCTGAGCCGACTCGGGGTTCTCCACAAAGGGTTGCGGCGGTACCGGTTCCGGTACCGCCGCTGGCACGTCCACCCAGTTACCAAGCGTCCTCGATATATGCCCATCAGGCGGGGATGCTTTGCCCTGCGCCTGGTGCGGCTGGCCCTTAATCGAAGGGTCGACGTCGCGTGGGTGCCAGGTTTCTGTGCGTCAGGTCCGTGGGGCCGTCTTGCTCAACGGGTGATCCTCTCGGATGTCCCCGGTCTCGCGGGCCTGATTCCTTTCTACTCCTGTCCGGAAAGAAGCGAAAGTCCTGACTCCGCTTCTTTGGCTTTCCCCTGGAAGCCGGGCAAAACGACGGGCCCGGCCGGTGCTTCGGCTCTGCCTAGGCAGAGCAGCGGGCGGACGAGATCCGGCGACGGCGCCCGGTGTACCAGACGACGCCGGCCGTGACGGCCGCCGCGCCCACGGCGACCGCGGCGACCAGTGCCGGGCGGGCCGGCATGGTGAACGCGGGCAGCCGCTGCTTGAGCCGGACCGGCTTGTCGAACACCAGCACCGGCCACTCCCGCGCGGCCGCCTCGCGCCGCAGGGCCCGGTCCGGGTTCACCGCGTACGGGTGGCCGACGGCCTCCAGCATCGGCACATCGGTCGCCGAGTCGCTGTACGCGTAGCAGCGCGCCAGGTCGTAGCCCTCGGACGCGGCCAGCTCCCGGACCGCCTCCGCCTTGGTCGGGCCGTACGCGTAGTACTCCACCTCGCCGGTGAAGCAGCCGTCCTCGCCGACCACCATCCGGGTCGCCACGACCCGGTCGGCGCCCAGCATGTCGCCGATGGGCTCGACGACCTCGGCCCCGGAGGTCGAGACGATCACGACGTCGCGGCCGGCGGCGTGATGCTCCTCGATGAGCGAGGCGGCCTCGTCGTAGATGATCGGGTCGATCAGGTCGTGCAGGGTCTCGGCGACGAGCTCCTTGACCTGTGCGACGTTCCAGCCTTTGCAGAGCGCGGAAAGATATTCACGCATCCGCTCCATCTGGTCGTGATCGGCTCCGCCTGCCAGGAACACGAACTGGATGTACGCCGTCCGCAGTGCGGCACGGCGACTGATCAGTCCGCCCCGGTAGAAGGACTTGCTGAAGGTCAGCGTCGAGGACTTCGCAATGACCGTCTTGTCCAGGTCAAAGAAGGCGGCTGCGCGCGGCATCGAGTGGTTTTCCACGAGCCCGAGCATAGGTGCCCGCCATTCGGCGTACGCTGGGGCGCGTGGGTTTGCCTGAGAAGGCTCTCGGGTACACCATGGAAGTCACGGATCGTTCGCGACCGTGCTAACCCGGTCCGGCTCCTCCCCCCCCGAGTCGGCCGGAGAGACGACCCCCGCTCTCCCCCCCGGCGGGGGTCGTCGCATGTCCGGAGCGGTTTTCGCCCGTCGACTCGTCATCGCCACCCCTTTCCCGGCCCGCGCACGGGCACACGTCGGACGGCCGCGAGCGACCCCGATTCGTCACTCAGCGTAGTCGATGGACTGCTCTCCGGGCAGTGCCGGTTCGGGTGGCGAAGTTATTCACAACCGGCGAGTTATCCACAGTTTTTCAGCAAGATCCACAAGATTTCCGAGATGGCTGCACGGTGATTCCGGCCGCGAAGTTCGCGGACCGCAGGAATCACGTGAGGAGTGTGCCGCCGTGAAGGGATCGACCACCCGCGGAAGGACCCGGCGAGACGGTTCGGCCGCCCGCCCGGACCACGAATCCGCCCGGGCCGAGAGCGTGGCGACGGGCCCCGTCGCGGACCGGGACACGGGGCACCCGGCCCGGCCGCTGATCGTGACGGAGGACCTCGCGCTCCTCGACGACCTGCTGCGGCTGTGCGCCGCCGCCGGCGCCGAACCCGAGGTGTACCACGCGGTGCCCGAGCCCCGGTCGGGCTGGATCCGGCCCCCGCTCGTCCTCGTCGGCGACGACGCGGCGAGCCGCTGCCGGGGCGCCACCCGCAGGCCCGGCGTGCTGCTCGTCGGCCGGGACCTCGGCGACGACCCCGGCAAGTGGCGGCGAGCCGTCGAGATCGGCGCCGAAGGCGTGCTCGACCTGCCCCGCGACGAGAGCCGGCTCGTCGACCTGCTCGCCGACGCCGCCGAGGGCGTCGGCCGGCCCGCTCTGACCGTCGGCGTCCTCGGCGGTCGCGGCGGAGCCGGGGCCTCGACTCTGTCCTGCGCCCTCGCGCTCGCCGCCGCGCGGGCCGGGCAGCGCACCCTGCTCGTCGACGGCGACCCGCTCGGCGGCGGACTCGACGTCCTGCTCGGCGGCGAGCGCGCCGAAGGCCGGCGCTGGCCGGACTTCGCGGCCTCGAAGGGGCGGGTGGCGGGCGGCGCCCTGGAGGAGTCCCTGCCCCTGGTACGCGGAGTACGGGTGCTCAGCTGGGACCGCGGCGACCCGGTGCCCGTCCCGCCCGAGGCCATGCGCTCGGTGCTCGCGGCCGCCCGCAGGCGCGGTGGAGCCGTCGTGGTCGACCTGCCCCGCCGCATCGACGGCACGGTCACCGAGGCCCTCGCCCAGCTCGACCTCGGACTGCTGATCGTCCCCGGCGAACTGCGCGCCGTCGCCGCCGCCCACCGGGTGGCCGCGGTGGCGGGCCGGGTGCTGCGCGATCTGCGGGTGGCCGTTTGTGGCCCGTACGCCCCCGGACTCGACGAGCGATGGATCGCCGACGCCCTGCGGCTGCCCCTCGTCGGCGAACTCCCCTGCGAACCAGGGCTCTCGGCGGCCGGGGACGGCGGCCCGCCGCCGGGCGCCGACGCCCGTGGCGGACTCGGCCGCTTCTGCGCCGAGTTCTGGGAGCGCGTCCTGCTCGTGGAGCGTGCGGCATGAGCGGCGCGGGACTGCTCGACGCCGTCCGGCAGCGGCTCGCGCAGAGCGGTGCCGAACCCACCCCCGCACGGGTCGCGGCGGCACTGCGGGCCCAGGGACGGCTGCTGGGCGACGCCGAAGTGCTCGGCGCCGCCGAGGAACTGCGCTGCGAACTCATCGGCACCGGCCCCCTGGAGCCGCTGCTCGCCGACCCTCGCGTCACCGACGTCCTGGTCTGCGCGCCCGACCGGGTCTGGGTGGACCGCGGCGCCGGGCTCGAACCGACCGGCGTGACCTTCCCGGACGCGGCGGCGGTCCGCAGGCTCGCCCAGCGGCTCGCGGCCGTGGCCGGACGCCGGCTCGACGACGCCCGGCCCTGGGTCGACGCCCGGCTCCCGGACGGCACCCGGATGCACGCCGTCCTGCCCCCGATCGCCGTCGGCTCGACCTGCCTCTCGCTCCGGGTGGTGCGGCCGAGGGCCTTCTCGGTGGCCGAGCTGACCGAGGCGGGCACCGTCCCGCCGGGCGGCGAGCCACTGCTGCGGGCGCTGGTCGAGGCCCAGGTCTCGTTCCTCGTCAGCGGCGGAACCGGATCCGGAAAGACCACGCTCCTGAGCACGTTGCTCGGCCTGGTCGGCGGGCGCGAGCGGATCGTCGTCGCCGAGGACTCGGCCGAACTGCGCCCCGACCACCCGCATGTGGTGCGCTTGGAGGCCCGGCCGCCCAACCAGGAGGGCGCCGGACTCGTGACCCTGCGGGATCTGGTGCGCCAGGCCCTGCGGATGCGGCCGGACCGGCTGGTGGTCGGCGAGGTCCGGGGCCCCGAGGCGGTCGATCTGCTGGCCGCTCTCAACACCGGCCACGCCGGCTGCGGGACCGTCCACGCGAACACGGCGGCGGACGTACCGGCTCGGCTGGAGGCGCTCGGGACCTCGGCGGGGCTCGACCGGGCGGCCCTGCACAGCCAGTTGGGCGCCGGGCTCTCGGCGGTGCTGCACCTGGTGCGGGACCGGTCGGGGCAGCGGCGGATCGCCGAGGTGCACGTCCTGGAACGGGACCGCGAGGGGTTGGTCACGACGGTGCCCGCGCTGCGCTGGGCGGCGGACGGGTTCGCGCGGGAGCGGGGCTGGGGGCGGCTGTGGTCGCTGATCGGGGACGGGGCCCGATGAGGGCCGGAGCCGGAAGGGGACGACGACGGTGACGACCCTGACGACGCTGACGACGGGGACGAGTGCGACGACGGGCGTGGCGGTGCTGTGCGTCGTGGCGTTCTGGTGGTGGACGGCCGGGCGGCGGAGGGCGCTGCGCAGAGCGCGGGTGGTCCTGGCGCTGCCGGGCGGGGCGGACGCGCTGGTGGTGCCCGTGGCCTTGGGGCGCTGGTGGGGCGCGGTGCGCGGGCGGCGGGAGTGGCTGTGCCTGCCCGTGGCGGCCGTGATCGCGCTGCTCGGCGCCTCGCCGCTGCCGTTGCTCGCGGGAGCGGCGGCGGTGCCGCTGGTGGGACGGGGGCTGCGGACCGCCCGGGAGCGCGCGGAGCGGGACGCGCGCGCCGACCGGGTGGTGGCCCTGTGCGGGGCCGTCGCGGGAGAGCTGAAGGCCGGCTGGCAGCCCGCTCAGGCACTGGCGTTCGCGGCGCGGACGACGGGGGCGCTCGACGGTCAGGAGGCGGCGGTGCTCGCGGCGGCCCGGTTCGGCGGGGACGTGCCGGAGGCGCTGCGCCGGGCGGCGAGGCGGGACGGCGCCGACGGACTGGCTGGGTTGGCCGCCTGCTGGCAGGTCGCCGTCGACGGAGGCGCGGGTCTGGCCGCCGGCCTGGACCGGCTGGAGACGGCGCTCCGCGCCCACCGGGACCAGCGGGAGCGGCTACGGGCCCAACTGGCCGGCGCCTGGGCCACGGTGGCGGTCCTCGCCGTCCTGCCGGTCGCGGGGCTCGGGCTCGGGGCGGCGCTCGGGGCCCAGCCCCTGGAGGTGCTGCTGCACACCCCGGCGGGCTTCGGCTGCCTGCTCGTCGGTGGCGCTCTGGAGGCCGCGGGGCTGTGGTGGGCGACCCGGATCGTGCGGGGCGGTGAGCGGCTGTGACGGCGGTGTTGGCGGCGCTCTGCGCGCTGGTGACCGTGGTCGGCGCGGTGGTCGAGCGGCGGCGGGGACGGCGGTCGCGCCGGTGCCTCGCGCTGTTGCTCGGGATCGAGCCGGTCGCCGCGGCCCGGCGGCGTCGCTCCGTGCCGTCCTGGGTGCGGGCCTGGGGTGTGCCGTGCGGGGCGGGGCTCGCGACGTACGTGCTGATCGGCGGCCTGACGGGGCCGCCGGCCGGTGCCGGTGTCGCCTGGGGGCTGTGGTGGTGGCGCTCGCGCCGAGCCCGCGACACCCCGGAGAGCCTGGCCGAACGGGCGGAGACGGAGCGCCAGCTGCCGCTCGCCGCCGATCTCCTGGCGGCCTGCGCCTCGGCCGGGGCCGCGCCCGGTGAGGCGGCCGAGGCGGTGGGCCGGTCGCTGGGCGGGCCCGTCGGCGGACGGCTGGTCCGTACGGCGGCGGAGCTGCGGCTCGGCGGCGAACCGGCCGAGGTGTGGCGGAGGTTCGGGGCGATACCCGGCGCGGAGGGCCTGGCCCGCTGCCTGGAACGCGCGGCCTCGTCCGGGGCGCCCGCCGCCGAGGCCGTGGCACGGCACGCCGAGGGACTGCGGGCGGCCCGCGCCCGCGCGGCGGCGACCCGGGCCCAGCGGGCGCAGGTGCTGATCACGGCGCCGGTCGGGCTGTGTTTCCTGCCCGCCTTCCTGGCGGTGGGGGTGGCCCCGGTGGTGATCGGGCTGGCGAGCGGACTGCTCGACGGCCGGTGACGGCATGACACGCGAGATCACGAACAAGACCAACGAGACGAGGAGAAAGCTGTGATGCCGAAGGCCTGGAAGCGACTGGGGACCTGGTGGCGGGTCCGGACGGCGTCGGCGGGGCGCGACGCGGGCATGAGCACCACCGAGTACGCGATGGGCACGATCGCCGCCGCGGCCTTCGCGGCCGTGCTCTACAAGGTGGTCACGAGCGGCACGGTGTCGAAGGCCCTGGAATCGGTGATCGGCAAGGCCCTCGATGCGCCGTTCTGACCGGGGGTCGGTGACCGCGGAGGCGGCGGTCGTCCTGCCCGTGCTGGTCCTGTTCACGGCGGCCCTGCTGTGGGGGCTGGCCGCTGCCGCCGCCCAGATCCGGTGCGTGGACGCGGCCAGGGCCGGGGCGCGGGCGGTGGCCCGCTCCGAGCCGGAGCCCGCCGCCAGGGCCGCGGCCCGCGCGGCGGCCCCCGACGGCGCCCGGGTCATCGTGGTGCGGGAGGGCGAGCTGTGGCGGGTCACCGTGGAGGCGAGAGCGCCCGGTCCCGGCGGCCTGGGGCTGACCCTGCGGGCCGGGGCGGCGGCGCTCGCCGAGGACACCGTGGGGGAGGCGGCGCCGTGAGCCGGCACCGGGACGACCGGGGTGTGGCGACGGTGTGGGCGGCGTTCGCCGCGTGCGCGCTGTGCGTGGTGTTCGGCGCGGTTCTCGCCCTCGGGCAGGCCGTGACCGCCCGCCACCGGGCCGGGGCGGCGGCCGACCTGGCGGCCCTCGCCGCCGCGGACCGCTCCCTGTGGGGCGAGCCGGACGCCTGCGCGGCCGCCCTCCGGGTGGCCGAGGCCCAGGGCGCCACCCTTCCGCGCTGCGGTGTCCGTGAGGACGTCGCGGAGGTCACCGCCAGGGTCGCCGTCGGCCCCTGGGCGGCGGAGGTCAGGTCGCGGGCGGGCCCGCCGGTGCCTCGGGGTCTGCCGGGGCTGACGGGCCGGCCGGCTCCGGCGAGTCTGCCGGCGCCCCGCGCAGGAGTTCCGTGAGGAGGCGGACGGCGCCTCGTTTGTGGAGCGGGTCGTTGCCGTTGCCGCACTTCGGGGACTGGATGCAGGAGGGACAGCCGGCCTCGCACTCGCAGGAGGCGATGGCCTCCCGGGTGGCGGTGAGCCAGGCGCGGGCGGTGTGGAAGGCGCGCTCGGCGAAGCCCGCGCCGCCCGGGTGCCCGTCGTAGACGAAGACGGTCGGCAGCAGGGTGTCGGGGTGCAGCGGTACGGAGACGCCGCCGATGTCCCAGCGGTCGCAGGTGGCGAAGAGGGGAAGCATGCCGATGGAGGCGTGTTCGGCGGCGTGCAGGGCGCCGCCGAGGATCTCCGGGTTGATCCGGGCGGCGTCGAGCTGGTCCTCGGTGACCGTCCACCACACGGCCCGGGTGCGCAGGGTGCGCGGCGGCAGGTCGAGCTTGGTCTCGCCGAGCACCTCGCCCGTGACGAGACGGCGGCGGAGGAAGGAGACGACCTGGTTGGTGACCTCGACGGAGCCGTAGCAGAGGCGGCCGGCTCCCCAGGGGATCTCGGTGTCGGTGGACAGGACGGAGATGGCGGTGGTGTCGCGGGCGGTGGTGGAGTACGGCGGGTTCGCCTCCTCGACCAGGGCGACGGAGTCCTCGAGGTCGAGCTCGCGGACCAGATAGGTGCGGCCCTGGTGGAGGTGGACGGCGCCCTCGTGGACGGAGGCGTGCGAGGCGGCCTCGTCGACGGTCCCGAGCAGCCGGCCGGTGCCGGTCTCGACGATCCGGACCGGACTGCCTCCGCCGCCCCGGATGTCGGTGAGGTCGGCGGCCCGCTCCCGGCGGGTCCAGTACCAGCCGGTGGCGCGGCGGCGCAGCAGTCCGGCCGCCTCCAGCTGGGGCAGCAGGTCCGGTACGGCGGGGCCGAAGAGCTCCAGGTCGGATTCGGTCAGCGGCAGTTCGGCCGCCGCGGCGCACAGATGGGGGGCGAGGACGTACGGGTTGTCGGGATCCAGGACGGTCGACTCGACCGGCTGCCGGAAGATCGCCTCGGGGTGGTGGACCAGGAAGGTGTCCAGCGGGTCGTCCCGGGCGACCAGGACCGCCAGCGCGCCCTCGCCCGAGCGCCCGGCGCGGCCGGCCTGCTGCCACAGCGAGGCGCGGGTGCCGGGGTAGCCGGCGATCACGACGGCGTCCAGGCCGGAGACGTCGACGCCCAGTTCGAGGGCGGTGGTCGCGGCCAGGCCGAGGAGTTCGCCGGAGTGCAGGGCGCGCTCCAGGGCCCGCCGTTCCTCGGGGAGGTAGCCGCCGCGGTAGGCGGCGACCCTGCGGACGAGGGAGCGGTCGACCTCGGCGAGGCGTTCCTGGGCGATGACCGAGATCAGCTCGGCGCCGCGCCGGGAGCGCACGAAGGCGACCGAGCGGACGCCCTGCACGGTCAGGTCGGTCAGCAGGTCGGCGGTCTCGGCGGTGGCGGACCGCCGGACGGGGGCGCCGTGTTCGCCGTGCAGTTCGGTCAGCGGCGGCTCCCACAGGGCGAACACCAGCTCGCCGCGCGGGGAGGCGTCGTCGGCCACCTCGGTGACGGGCAGACCGGTGAGCCGGCCGGCGGCCCGGGCCGGGTCGGCGGAGGTGGCCGAGGCGAGCAGGAAGACCGGCTCGGAGCCGTACCGGGCGCACACGCGCCGCAGCCGGCGCAGCACCTGGGCGACATGGGAGCCGAAGACGCCCCGGTAGGTGTGGCATTCGTCGACGACGACGTAGCGCAGGGAGCGCAGGAAGGAGGACCAGCGGGGGTGGGAGGGCAGGATGCCGCGGTGCAGCATGTCGGGGTTGGTGAGGACGTAGTTCGCGTACTGGCGGACCCACTCGCGTTCCTCCACCGGAGTGTCGCCGTCGTAGACGGCGGGCCGGATCCGGTTGCCGAGCGGGGCGGCGAGTTCGCGGACGGCGCGCCGCTGGTCGGCGGCGAGGGCCTTCGTCGGGGCGAGGTACAGGGCGGTGGCGCCGCGCCCGTTGGCGGCCTCGGAGCCGTCCAGGAGCGTGGACAGGACGGGAGTGAGATAGGCGAGCGACTTGCCCGAGGCGGTTCCTGTGGCGATCACCACTGAGGTGCCGTCCAGAGCGTGCTCGGCGGCCTCGGCCTGATGGGCCCAGGGATGGTCGATGCCGGCCTTCTCGATGGCGGCGATCACCTCGGCCCGGACGCGGTGCGGCCATACGGCATGGCGGCCCGTACGGGCGGGCAGATGCTCCGTATGAGTGATGCGCGCGGCCCGGCTCTCGCCACTGGAGAGCCGGTCGAGGACCTCGCCGGGAGAGGGGCGATTGCCCGGTTCTCCGGCGGGTCGGCTGGGGCGGTGTTTCTCGGCCATCGGCACCGAGTGTGTCACCGGCGTGACGGACAATGCTTCCAAGGCGTCGTGCATGGCAGCCGGTAAGTGATTGAATGCCATCGCGGCCGGCGTTCCGTCCCGTGGCTCCACACGGGAGTTCCGAGGGACGGCCGCTCGATAGCTAGGTGCTGGAGGACCCGTGGACCTGTCTCTGTCGACTCGCACTGTGCCCGGCCCCAATGGCGACCGTACGGTCGTCGAGGTCGGTGGCGAGATTGATGTGTATACCGCGCCCAAGCTGCGCGAGCAGTTGGTCGAGTTGGTGAACGACGGCAGCTACCACCTGGTTGTCGACATGGAAGGCGTGGACTTCCTCGATTCGACCGGCCTCGGTGTGCTGGTGGGCGGCCTGAAGCGCGTGCGCGCGCATGAGGGATCGCTGCGTCTGGTGTGCAACCAGGAGCGCATTCTCAAGATCTTCCGGATCACCGGCCTCACCAAGGTGTTCCCGATCCACACCTCGGTCGACGAGGCCATCAACGCCGCCGACTGAGGCCGGGCGTCGCCACCGCGGGCCTGTCCGACCAGGAACCACCGGACAGGCTCCGAGGGCTTACCCGCCCGCCTCGGCCCCGCGAACCGTCGAGCATCCCAGGGGGATCGCATGGCAACCGTGGAACTCCTCTTCAGTGCCCAGCCCGAGCACGTCCGTACGGCCCGTCTCGTGGCCGCCGCGGTGGCGAGACGGGCCGGGGTCGACGAGGCGGTCCTCGACGAGGTCCGGCTCGCGGTCGGCGAGGCGTGCTCGCGTGCGGTCGGGCTGCATCGCAGCAACGGGGTCACCACCCCGGTCCGGGTCGCGCTGACGGAGGAGGAGAAGTCCTTCACGATCGAGGTCGGCGACGAGGTGCCGGGTGCCGGTGTGGCGGCCGCCGACGCCGCCGGGGTGCCCGGCGCGCGTGACGCGGCGCCGGCCGAGGACTTCGACGACGCCGACGGCGAGGACGAGATGGGTCTCGCGGTGATCCGCGGGCTCGTCGACGACGTGGAGGTGAGCGCCGGCGAGGAGGGTGGCACCATCCGGATGCGCTGGCCCGCCAACCCGGACGCCGCCTTCAGCTGACCTGCCGGTCTCGGAGGACCGCCGGAGCGCCCGCGGACTCCGAAGACCCCGAGAAGGCCCCGCCCAGCGGGGCCTTTTTCGCGTTGTCGAGATCTCTGAGCGCATATTTTGGCTGGTTTCATTCGCCACTGTGTTCGTTACCGCGTTCGGCGGCACTTCGAAGGTATTCACGACCAGGGAATGCTGTGCCCTGATTTGAGGTGCTTTGCATCCATAGAATCCGCTTTGTCCTGACGTCGTGATGTCTGGAGGCGGACATGACGGATCTCGCAGCCGCGGTGCTCACCCAGGGAAACCGCGTGATCGTCGCCGTCGTCGCCGTGGTCGCGCTGGCGGCGCTCCTCGTGGCCCGGCTCCTGGTCCGCCAGGTCCTGCGGGCCGACGAGGGCACCGAGGCCATGCGGCGGATCGCGGCGGCCGTCCAGGAGGGCGCGAACGCGTACCTGGCCCGGCAGCTGCGTACGCTCGCGATCTTCGCCGTCGCCGTGTTCTTCCTGCTGTTCCTGCTGCCCGCCGACACCTGGTCCCAGCGCGCCGGGCGCTCGCTCTTCTTCCTGGTCGGCGCGCTCTTCTCGGCGGTCACCGGATACGTGGGCATGCGGCTGGCCGTCCGCGCGAACGTCCGGGTCGCCGCCGCGGCCCGGGAGGCGACGCCCGCCCCCGGAGAGCCGCCGAAGGAGTTGCCCGTCGTCGCGCACCACGCGATGAAGATCGCGTTCCGCACCGGTGGTGTGGTCGGCATGTCCACCGTCGGCCTCGGCCTGCTCGGCACCTCCTGTGTGGTGCTCGTGTACGCCGCCGACGCCCCCAAGGTCCTGGAGGGCTTCGGCCTCGGTGCCGCGCTCATCGCGATGTTCATGCGGGTCGGCGGCGGCATCTTCACCAAGGCCGCCGATGTCGGCGCCGACCTCGTCGGCAAGATCGAGCAGGGCATCCCCGAGGACGACCCGCGCAACGCCGCCACCATCGCCGACAACGTGGGCGACAACGTCGGCGACTGCGCGGGCATGGCCGCCGACCTCTTCGAGTCGTACGCCGTCACGCTCGTCGCCGCGCTCATCCTCGGCAAGGCGGCCTTCGGCGACATCGGGCTCGCCTTCCCCCTCATGGTCCCGGCGATCGGCGTGGTCACCGCGGTGGTCGGCATCTTCGCGGTGGCCCCGCGCCGCTCCGACCGCAGCGGCCTGACCGCCGTCAACCGGGGCTTCTTCCTCTCCGCGCTGATCTCGCTCGCCCTCGTCGCGGTCGCCGCCTTCGCCGTCCTCCCCTCCTCGTACGCCGCGCTTCAGGGCGTCACCGACCCCGGCATCCCCGGCCACGGCGGTGATCCGCGGGTCCTCGCCCTGGTCGCCGTGGCGATCGGCATCGTGCTCGCCGCGCTCATCCAGCAGCTCACCGGCTACTTCACCGAGACCGGCCGCCGCCCCGTCCGCGACATCGGCGCGTCGTCCCTGACCGGCCCCGCGACCGTGGTCCTGGCGGGCGTCGCGATCGGCCTGGAGTCCGCGGTCTACACGGCCACGCTGATCGGTCTCGCCGTCTACGGGGCGTTCCTGCTCGGCGGGTCCTCGATCATGCTGGCGCTGTTCGCGATCGCGCTGGCCGGCACCGGTCTGCTCACCACGGTCGGTGTGATCGTGGCCATGGACACCTTCGGCCCTGTCGCCGACAACGCGCAGGGCATCGCCGAGATGTCCGGCGACGTGACGGGCGCGGGCGCGCGGGTGCTCACCGACCTCGACGCCGTCGGCAACACCACCAAGGCGATCACCAAGGGCATCGCGATCGCGACCGCGGTCCTGGCGGCGGCCGCGCTGTTCGGCTCGTACCGGGACACCATCGCGACCTCCGTCGCCGAGGTCGGCGCGAAGGCGGACGAGGCGACCCTGTCCATGGACATCTCGCAGCCGAACAACCTCTTCGGGATGGTGCTCGGCGCCGCGGTGGTCTTCCTCTTCTCCGGGCTCGCCATCAACGCCGTCTCGCGGGCGGCGGGCGCGGTGGTGTTCGAGGTGCGGCGGCAGTTCCGCCTGCATCCCGGGATCATGGACTACAGCGAGCAGCCCGAGTACGGACGGGTCGTCGACATCTGCACCAAGGACGCGCTGCGCGAACTCGCCACGCCCGGCCTGCTCGCCGTGATGGCCCCGCTCGCGGTCGGCTTCGCCCTCGGGGTCGGCGCGCTCGGCGCGTACCTCGCCGGAGCCATCGCCACCGGCGCGCTGATGGCCGTCTTCCTCGCCAACTCCGGCGGTGCCTGGGACAACGCGAAGAAGCTGGTCGAGGACGGCCGGTACGGCGGGAAGGGCAGCCCGGCGCATGCCGCGACCATCATCGGGGATACGGTCGGCGACCCGTTCAAGGACACCGCGGGCCCGTCGATCAACCCGCTCCTGAAGGTGATGAACCTGGTGGCGCTGCTGATCGCGCCGGCGATCGTGCGGTTCGGTTACGGCGCGGGGGCCCGGCTGTGGCTGCGCGTGCTGGTCGCGGCCGTGGCGTTCGCGGTCATCGTCGTCGCGGTCGGGGTCGCCCGGCGCCGCCCGGTGGCGGTCGGGGGCGACACGCCCGAGCGAAACGGTTCGTCGCCGGGTGCCGCCGTCGCCCCCTGACCGGCTTGTTGATGCCCTGTCAAGATCGTTCGGAGTCGAGGCTCCTGACGTGACGTCCACCCCTGTCTGCTTGGTTCAAAAGACTGCAATATGGGATGAACCGCTCGCATGATCAGTGGATGATGCGCCCGTGGCGTGTATGTTCCGGGGCCGAGAGCCTTGGAAGGGACCGATCCGGTGAACAAGAAGCTTGCGGCCGCACTGTCCGGCGGCGCGGTACTGATGCTCGTGCTGTCCGGTTGCGGAGGCGACGACGGCAACAAGGTCGACGACTGGGCGAAGACCTTCTGCGATTCGGCGAAGCCGCAGATCCAGAAGCGCGCGAACGCCAACCAGCTGATCATCTCCACGGCTGCCGACAGCAAGCCCGCCACCATCCAGGCCGCCGACTCCAAGGCCTTCGCGGACATCGCCGCCGCCGACCGCGCGCTGGCCAAGGCGGTAGAGAGCGCCGGGACGCCGCCGGTCGACAACGGCGAGAAGATCAAGCAGGACGCCGTCAAGCAGCTCAACGCCACGGCCGCGGCCTACGACGACCTGAAGAAGCAGGTCGACGCGCTCGACACGGCGGACCAGCAGAAGTTCGCCGACGGGCTCAAGACCGTCTCCGACAACCTGGCGAAGATCCAGAACATGGACCAGGCCGCCATCGCCAAGCTCCAGTCCGGCGAGCTGGGCCAGGCCATGGCCAAGCAGCCGGGCTGCCAGACGCCGAAGGCGTCCGTGCCGCCGTCCCCCCAGGGCGGCTCCGAGGGCTGAGCAGCCGGCTGAACGACGGCTGCGCGCGGGGCGGCGCGCGGGCGTGCGCCCCTGGAGATTCCCGTACGGGACAGCTCAGGGCTCGCGGTCGCAGGGCAGGGCCGGTACGGCGTGTCGCGCCGGACCGGCCCTGCCGCGGCGTGAGGGTGACGGGGTTCCCCTACGGGTCCCGCGCCGCGTGCGCGGTGGCGGTGGCGGCGGTTGCCGGTGGTGGCCGTCACAATGGGGCACGTGAGTACGACCAGCACCACCCCCAGCCTCCCGGTGCCCGCGCACGCCGCCCGACTGCGCGAGGCCCTGCTCGCCGCCGACTTCACCGCCGACGGTCTGCTCGACCGGCTCGGCGCCCAGGCGTACGCGGCCCTCGCCCGCAGCGAGACCGTGCCCGCCCTCCGTGCCACCCGCGGCGACTCCGCGCTGGACACCCTCGTCCGGCTGTTCCTGCTCCAGCAGCCCGTGGAGCACGACCGGGCCGCGGCCGCGCTGCCCCTTGAGGACGCGCTCGCCGACGGCTGGGTGGTACGGGAGGACGACGCCGTGCTCGCCACGGTCGACGTCCGTCCGTACGGCGGCCCCGACGGCGAGGACTGGTTCATCGTCTCCGACCTCGGCTGCGCCGTCGGCGGCGCGGGCGGCATCGGCAAGCAGGGCCGTGACGTGGCGGGCGAGGCCGTCGTCCTCGGTGTCGGCGGCGCCTCCACCACCCTCGCCGGCATCACCGTCCGCACCCCCGTGGCCACCGCCCTCGACCTGGGCACCGGCTCCGGCATCCAGGCGCTGCACGCCTCCCGGCACGCCACCCAGGTCACCGCCACCGACCTCAACCCGCGCGCCCTCGACTTCACCCGGCTCACCCTCGCCCTGTCCGGGGCCGGCGAGGCCGACCTGCGCCAGGGCTCGCTGTTCGAGCCGGTCGACGGCGACACGTACGACCTGATCGTCTCCAACCCGCCGTTCGTGATCTCCCCCGGTGCCGGGCTCACCTACCGCGACGGCGGCATGGGCGGCGACGACCTGTGCCGCACGCTCGTGCGGCAGGCCGGCGAGCGGCTCAACGACGGCGGCTACGCCCAGTTCCTCGCCAACTGGCAGCACGTCGAGGGCGAGGAGTGGCAGGACCGGCTGCGTTCCTGGGTGCCGGCCGGCTGCGACGCCTGGATCGTGCAGCGCGAGGTCCAGGACGTCACCCAGTACACCGAGCTGTGGCTGCGCGACAGCGGCGACCACCAGGGCGACCCGGCCGAGTACCGCCGGGCGTACGGGCGCTGGCTCGACGAGTTCGAGGCCCGCAAGACCAAGGGCATCGGCTTCGGCTGGATCACCCTCCGCAAGAACCCGGCCGTCGCCGCCGGCGCGATCGAGCCGTCGATCGTCGTCGAGGAATGGCCGCACCCCGTCGAGCAGCCCCTCGGCGACACCGTGCGCGCCCACTTCGAGCGCCAGGACTACCTGCGCGGCCACGACGACGCCGCGCTGCTCACCGGCCACTTCGTCCTCGCGCCCGAGGTCGTGCAGGAGCAGGTCGGCCTGCCCGGCTCCGAGGACCCCGAGCACGTGCTGCTGCGGCAGAACCGGGGGATGCGCCGCGCGACCCGCGTCGACCATGTGGCCGCCGGGTTCGCGGGCGTGTGCGACGGGACGCTGAGCGCCGGGCGGATCCTGGACGCGATCGCCCAGCTCACCGGCGAGGACCCGGTCGTGCTGCGGGACCGCACCCCGCAGGCCATCCGGCTCCTGGTCGAGGAGGGCTTCCTGCTGCCGGCCGCCGACGGGGGCGCTGCTTGATACGGATCGAGCTGGACGAGGCCGCGCTCGGCGCGACCCGGATCGCGATGAGCCCGCTGCGCGACGCGTTCTGCGCCGCGCACCTCCAGCTGCCGGGGCGCGCCCCCTCCTGGCCGTACCAGGAGTGGGCGGGCCACGCCCGCGCGGTGTGGCGGGAGGACGACCGGCTGCGGCCGCTGTGGGAGCTGTTCACCGAAGGGCCGCCCGGAGTCTCCGACTTCCTGATGCCCCGGCCGCTGGGCACCCCCGACGTGTACGAGGAACTGGACCAGCTGCGGGCCACCGACCCGGCGTTCGTCCGCGCCCAGGTCGCCGTTTGCTACCCCGGCATGGGCGAAGAACCTTTCCTGCGGCCGTATCTGACGGACCCGCAGGCCGCGTGCGCGGCGCTCGCCGACGCGTACGCCGCCTGGTGGGAGGAGGCCATCGCCCCGTGCTGGCCGGTGATGCGCCGACTCGTCGAGGACGAAGTCCTGCTCCGCGCCCGGACGTTCGCGACCGAGGGCGTCGACGCGCTGTTCGGCGGCCTGGAGAGCCGGGCGCGGTGGGAGCGGCCGGTGCTCGAACTGACCAAGTACATCGACGCGGAGTACGCGGCGGGGGAGCGGCGGCTCGTGCTCGTGCCGCTCGTCTTCGCCGAGGGCTGCCGGCTCTACTCCACCGACGACCCCGAGGTCCTCGCCGTCTCCTTCCAGGCCAGGGGCGCCGCCGCGCTGCGCGAACGGACGCCCGGACCCGCCGACGGCGGCGACCGGCTCGGGCTGCTCCTCGGCCGAGGCCGGGCCGCCGTCCTGCGTGAACTGGCCGGACCGCTGACCACCGCCGGTCTCGCCGACCGGCTCGGCCTCGCGCCCAGCACCGTCTCCGAACACCTGTCGCTGCTGGCCGGCGCGGGCGTCGTCACCCGACACCGGGTGGGCCGCTCCGTCTACTACCAGCTGACGGACACCGGGCGTTCGCTGCTCGCGCTGCTCGCGGGCGAGGGCGTGCTGGGCACCGCGGCGGCCTGAACGGCGCCTCGGCGGGCCGGGGCGTCCCGACGATTCGGGCGCTTCCGAATCGATGGCCCCGGTCTGTCCCGCGCCCGCAGACTCCCGGCCATGCTCGCCATCGAAGCGGACGCGCTGCGCCGCACCTACACCAGCCGGACCGGATGGTTCCGGCCGCACCGGACCGAGACCGAGGCCGTCCGCGGAGTCACCTTCGAGGTGGCGCCCGGCGAACTGTTCGGCCTGCTCGGACCCAACGGCGCCGGCAAGACCACCACCATCAAGATGCTCAACACCCTGCTCCTGCCGACCTCCGGCACGGCCCGGGTGTTCGGCCACGACGTGGCCCGCGACCCCGTCGCCGTACGCCGCCGCATCGGCTACGTCTTCGGCGGCGACCGCGGCCTCTACGACCGGCTCAGCGCGCTCGACAACCTCCGCTACTTCGCCGAGCTGTACGGCGTCGAGGCCCGCGGCCAGAAGCGGCGCATCGCCGAACTTCTCGACCTGGTCGGCCTCACGGGCCGCGAACGGGAGCGCGTCGAGGGCTACTCGCGCGGCATGCGGCAGCGGCTGCACATCGCGCGCGGGCTGCTGCACCACCCCGACGTCCTCTTTCTTGACGAGCCGTCCATCGGCGTCGACCCGGTCGCTGCCCGCGACCTGCGCCGCACCGTCGCGGACCTCACCGCCGCCCGTACCACCGTGCTGCTCACCACCCACTACATGGCCGAGGCCGACGAGTTGTGCGACCGCGTCGCCGTCATCGCGGGCGGCCGGATCCGCGCGCTCGGCACCCCCGACAGCCTCAAGTCCCGTGTCGGGGACCGGGACGTCCTCGACATCGAGGTGTACGGGGCGGGCGAGGACGCGCTGGAACGGATCCGGCGCATCCCCGGCGTGCGCGGGGTCTCCGTGGCGGAACGCGGCACCGCCCAGACCCTCACCGTGCAGACCGACCGGGGCACCGAACCGCTCGCGCCGGTCCTGGCCGCGCTCGACGGCGTACGGATCGGCCGGGTCGCCGCCCGCGAACCCTCCCTGGAGGACGCCTACATCGCCATCGTGGAGGACGCTGCTCTCCCGCCGCGCGTGGAGGTGACCGAGTGACCCGCGGGCCGCGGCCGGGGCGCCTGCCGCGGCTGATCGGCGTCGGGGTACGCACCCACGTCTCGTACATGTCGCGCTCGCCGCTCGAGATCACCTTCGCCGTCCTCGTCCCCCTCGTCTACGCGACCCTCGCCGTCTACCTGTTCCGTGCCGCGGGCGATCCCGACCGGCTGCTCGACGCCGCCGTCGGGGCCGGACTCATGGGCATCTGGGGCTCGGTGCTCTTCGGTTCGGGCGGCGCCGTGCAGAACCAGCGCTGGCTCGGCACCCTGGAGACCCTGGTCGCCGCGCCGACCCCGCTCGCCCTCGTCCTGCTGCCGATCACCCTCGCGACCGCCGTCATCGGCACGTACGCGATGGGCGCGACCGTGCTGTGGGGCGTGGTCCTCTTCAGGGTGCCGCTGGACTTCGCGCACCCGCTGCTCTTCCTGCTCGCCGTCCCGGTCTGCGTGCTCGCCCTCGGCATGATGGGCCTGCTGCTCGCCGCCTGTTTCGTGCTGCTGCGGAACGCCAACGCCCTGGCCAACCCGCTCGACACGCCCGTCTGGCTGCTGTCCGGGCTGCTCGTGCCGGTCACCGCGCTGCCCGCCTGGACGCATCCGCTGTCCTGGGCGCTGCCCACCACCTGGGGCGCCCGGGCCGTGCACGCGACGGTCTCCGGCGGGCCCGCCGCCGGGGACGTCCTCGTCCCGCTGGCCGTCGCCGCGGGCCTCGGCGCCGCGTACGCCCTGGCCGCCGTTCTCGTCCTCGGCCGGGTGGAGCGCCGGGCCCGGGCCGCCGCCACGCTCGCCCTCGCCTGAAAGGCCGACAGATGTTCCGCTTCCGTGCCTCCGCCCGGCTGCTCGTGGTCGGCGGGGCGATCTCCTACCGCGCCCTGTTCAACTGGACGACCCCGCCGATGTTCATCGGAACCCTGCTGGCCGGGCCGCTCCTCCAGGTTTTCTTCTTCGTCTTCCTGGGGCGGGAACTCGGCGTCGCGGACGACCGTTTCCATCTTGTCGGGAACGCCGTCCTCGCAGCCTCCGCCTCCTGCGTGTACGGCGGCACCATGGCCGTCGCCAACGAGCGCCGGTACGGCACGCTCGGCGCCGTCCTGCTCTCGCCCCGGCACCGGATCCCGCTGTGGGCCGGGCGCGCCCTGCCCTACGTCCTCAACGGGCTGTTCGTCAGCGCCTTCGTGCTCACCGCCGCCGCGACGGTGCTCGGTCTGCCCGTGCCGGCGGGCGCGCTGCCCGGACTCGGGCTCGTGCTGCTCGCGGGCGCCGGGGCGTGCTCGGCGTTCGGGCTCGCGCTCGGGGCGCTCGGGCTGCGCTTCCGGGACGTGTTCCTGGTGTCGAACGTGGCGAGCTCGCTGCTCCTGCTCCTCACGGGCGCGGCCGTGCCCCGGGAGACCCTGCCGGAGTGGATGCGCGTGGCCGGGGACCTGCTGCCGCTGACCCACGCGGCGGACGCGGCGCGCCGCCTCACCGCCGGCGGCGGGCTCGACCCGCGACTGCTCGGGGCCGAGGCCCTGGTCGGTGCGGGGTACGCGGTGCTCGCGGTCCTGCTGCTCGCGCTCTTCGAGCGGGGGAGCCGACGGCGGGCCACGCTCGATGTGATGTGACGAGGGAAGGGGACCGGAGGAGGGGCCGGGGAACGAGGCACACGAAGGGGAAGGGGAGCGGAATACCGTTTTCCGCCTGAGGCCCGGTCGGACTGGACCGGACGGAGACGGAGGGGACCGGAGCGGGGTGTTCCGGGGGGTACGGAAAGAGCGGCCGGAGGCGCGGCCGGGGCCGTCCACGCCGTTCACCGGGAGTTCGCCATGCCGATGCCGAGGGCTGCCACGCTCGGCGCCACGGGCCCGAAAGGTCCGTTGTGAGGCCATGGCGAGGGGAACGGGGTACGGGCATGGAGAGCGGGCCGGCGATCTTCGCGGGAGCGGCGTTCGCGCTGTTCGGAGCCGCGCTGCTGCTGTGGACCGGCGTCCGGCTGCGGCAGGGCGAGCCCGTCGCGCTCGGCGTGGCGCCGCGTACCGCCGCCGTCGTCACGACCCTGTCCGGCGCGGCCTCCCTGCTGCTCGGGATCTGGTGCTTCGGCCGGCTGTGACGGGTGGCCGACGGCTTTGCCATGGCTGCTGAGTCCTGGGCGTCGAATCTCGTGCGCTGAGCCCTGGCCGGTGAGGGCTGGTCCCGCGCGGTGGCCCTGGTCGGGCCCGGCCAGGCTTCGGCTACGACGGTGCCGTGCCTGCGTCCCGGACCGGCGCCGTCCCGCGCCCGGGCCGCCCCATCCCGTACCCCTGACGCGTCCGCGACCTTGCCCCCGACCCCGCCCGTGGCCGTGCCGCGGCTGTCGTCCGCATATTCCCCGGGCCCGTTCCCGGGGCCCGCCGGAAGGGCGTCCGGGAGGACGTCATGGTGTCGGTCCGGGAGTCCGGGCGGCGGGATGGGCAGGAGTCGGGTTACCGTTCGAGTGGCCGTTGCGGGCTTTTGCCGTTTGACACGGGGGCGGGTTGTACCGTCACACTCCGCAGCGACGACAGTGTCACCGTACGTGCGCTGCCGTGCGTGCCAGCACCGTACGTGCGCCGTGCCGTCCGTACGCCGTCAGTACGCAGTACGTGCCAGAGAGCGTCGACCGGAGAGAAGAGCGAAGTTGTCCCCGACCAGCGAGACCGCACAGGGCGGCCGCCGACTCGTCATCGTCGAGTCGCCTGCCAAGGCGAAGACGATCAAGGGCTACCTCGGCCCCGGCTACGTCGTCGAGGCGAGCGTCGGGCACATCCGCGACCTCCCGAGCGGCGCCGCCGAGGTGCCGGAGAAGTACACCGGCGAGGTGCGCCGGCTCGGCGTCGACGTCGACCACGACTTCCAGCCCATCTATGTCGTCAACGCCGACAAGAAGGCTCAGGTCCGGAAGCTGAAGGAACTGCTCGCCGAGTCCGACGAGCTCTTCCTCGCCACCGATGAGGACCGCGAGGGCGAGGCCATCGCGTGGCACCTCCAGGAGGTCCTGAAGCCCAAGGTCCCGGTCCACCGGATGGTCTTCCACGAGATCACCAAGGACGCGATCCAGCAGGCCGTGCGCAACCCGCGCGAGCTGAACAAGCGGATGGTCGACGCCCAGGAGACCCGCCGCATCCTCGACCGCCTCTACGGCTACGAGGTCTCGCCGGTCCTGTGGAAGAAGGTCATGCGCGGCCTGTCCGCCGGCCGCGTCCAGTCCGTCGCCACCCGTCTCGTCGTCGAGCGGGAGCGCGAGCGCATCGCCTTCCGTTCCGCCGAGTACTGGGACCTCACCGGCACCTTCTCCACCGGCCGCACCGGTGACCCGTCCGACCCGTCGTCGCTGGTCGCGCGGCTCGCGACGGTCGACGGCAAGCGGGTCGCGCAGGGCCGTGACTTCGGCGCCGACGGGCGGCTGAAGAACGCCGGCGTGCTCCACCTCGACGAGGAGAAGGCCCGCGCGCTCGCCGCCTCCCTCGCCGGCACGCGCTTCGCCGTCCGCTCGGTCGAGTCGAAGCCGTACCGCCGCTCCCCGTACGCGCCCTTCCGCACCACCACCCTCCAGCAGGAGGCCAGCCGCAAGCTCGGGTTCGGTGCGAAGGCGACCATGCAGGTGGCGCAGAAGCTGTACGAGAACGGCTTCATCACCTACATGCGTACGGACTCCACCGTGCTGTCCGACACCGCCGTGTCGGCCGCCCGCGCGCAGGTCACCCAGCTCTACGGCGCCGAGTACCTGCCGGAGAAGCCGCGTGTCTACGCGGGCAAGGTCAAGAACGCCCAGGAGGCGCACGAGGCGATCCGCCCCTCCGGCGACCGCTTCCGCACCCCGGCGGAGACCGGCCTGACCGGCGACCAGTTCCGGCTGTACGAGCTGATCTGGAAGCGGACCGTCGCCTCCCAGATGAAGGACGCGACCGGAAACTCCGTCACCGTGAAGATCGGCGGCACCGCCGCCGACGGCCGCGACGCCGAGTTCTCGGCCTCCGGCAAGACCATCACCTTCCACGGCTTCATGAAGGCGTACGTGGAGGGGGCCGACGACCCGAACGCCGAGCTGGACGACCGCGAGCGGCGGCTGCCGCAGGTCGCCGAGGGCGACGCGCTCGCGGCCGAGGAGATCACGGTCGACGGGCACGCCACCAAGCCGCCCGCCCGCTACACCGAGGCCTCCCTGGTCAAGGAGCTGGAAGAGCGCGAGATCGGCCGCCCGTCGACGTACGCCTCGATCATCGGCACCATCCTCGACCGCGGCTACGTCTTCAAGAAGGGGACGGCGCTCGTGCCGTCGTTCCTCTCCTTCGCCGTCGTCAACCTCCTGGAGAAGCACTTCGGGCGGCTCGTCGACTACGACTTCACCGCCAGGATGGAGGACGACCTCGACCGCATTGCGCGCGGTGAGGCGAAGGCCGTGCCGTGGCTCAAGCGCTTCTACTTCGGAGAGGGCGGCGGCCCCGGGGCCGGCGAGAGCGGCGCGGCGGACGCCGGGAACGGCGACGGCGACCACCTCGGCGGTCTGAAGGAGCTGGTCACCGACCTCGGCGCCATCGACGCCCGGGAGATCTCGTCCTTCCCGGTCGGCGACGGCATCATGCTGCGCGTCGGCCGCTACGGCCCGTACGTCGAGCGCGGCGAGAAGGACCAGGAAGGCCACCAGCGCGCCGACGTCCCCGACGACATGGCGCCCGACGAGCTGACCGTCGCGTACGCGGAGGAGCTGCTCGCCAAGCCGAGCGGCGACTTCGAGCTGGGCGCCGACCCGGTGACCGGCCACCAGATCGTCGCCAAGGACGGCCGCTACGGCCCGTACGTGACGGAGATCCTGCCCGAGGACACCCCGAAGACCGGCAAGAACGCGGTCAAGCCGCGTACCGCCTCGCTCTTCAAGACGATGTCCCTGGACACCGTCACCCTCGAGGACGCGCTCAAGCTGATGTCGCTGCCCCGCGTGGTCGGCACCGATGCCGAGGGCGTCGAGATCACCGCGCAGAACGGCCGATACGGCCCGTACCTGAAGAAGGGCACGGACTCGCGCTCCCTCACGGACGAGGAGCAGCTGTTCACGATCACGCTGGAGGAGGCGCTGGCGATCTACGCCCAGCCCAAGCAGCGTGGCCGGGCCGCCGCCAAGCCGCCGCTGAAGGAACTGGGCACCGACCCGGTCAGCGAGCGTCCGGTGGTCGTCAAGGACGGCCGCTTCGGCCCGTACGTGACGGACGGCGAGACCAACGCGACCCTGCGCACCGGCGACAGCGTCGAGACGATCACGCCGGAGCGCGGCTACGAGCTGCTCGCCGAGAAGCGGGCCAAGGGTCCCGCGAAGAAGGCGGCCAAGAAGGCGCCGGCGAAGAAGACGGCGGCCAAGAAGACCGCCGCGAAGAAGACCACGACCGCCAAGACGGCCGCGGCGAAGAAGACCGCGGCCAAGAAGACCACGACGGCCAAGACGACGGCCAAGACGGCGGCGAAGAAGACGGCCGCCAAGTCCACCACCGCCGCCGCCAGGACGGCGACGGCGGACGACTCCGGCGCGGAGTAAGCCCCGCCCGGCGGGTCCGCGCGGCACGCGTGCACGAAGGAACGGACGGGGAGGACCAGGCTCACGGGCCCGGTCCTCCCCGTCCGTTTTCCCATCTGTCGCCCGGGGCGTTCGCAGGCTCGTCTTCCCGCCGGTTTTCCCGCCCGTCCACCCACCCGTCCACTCGCCCGTTTGTTCGGGTGAAGGCCGCGGGGAGCAAGGGCGTCCGGATAGGGTGGACGGATGACGCGAGCAGAGCAGCCAGACACCGACGCCGCACTCGTCGCCGATTCCCGGGAGCGTGCCGTACGGGCCCTCTTGCGCCATCAGCCGCTGCGAAGGCTGTGGAGCGCCCAGCTCGTCGGGGGTACGGGCGACGCCCTCGCCCTCCTCGTCCTGATCCTGCTGGGATTCCAGGCGGCGAGCGCGGAGGACACGCTCGGCGGCGGTTACCGGGGCGCGGCGTTCGCCGTGGCCGCCGTCGTCGGCGCGCGCATGCTCGCCACCGTCGTCTTCGGCGCCGCGCTGCTCGGCCCGCTCACCGCGCTGACCGGGCCGAAGGGCCCGTTCGACCGCCGCTGGACCATGATCGGCGCCGACGTGCTGCGGCTCGCGCTGCTCGTCGTCGCCCCGCTGTGGATCGACTGGGCGCCCGACAAGGCGCTGTGGTTCCTGCTCGGCACCGTCTTCGTCACCGGCGCCGCCGAACGCGTCTGGACCCTCGCCCAGGAAGCCGCCGCGCCCGCGCTGCTGCCCGCCCCGCCGATCGAGGGCGACGCCGTCCGGCCGCTGCCCGACCACCTCGGCGCGCTGCGCACGCTCAGCCTGCGCACCGGTTTCCTCGCGCTGCCGGCCGCCGCGGCGGTCCTGGCGGTCGCCACGCTGATCGGCGAGCTGATCGGGCTCGGCGTCGACTGGTTCGACCTGCACCAGGCCGCCCTCGGCTCGTACGTGGCCGCCGGCCTGTTCGCGGCCTCCCTCAGCGTCCTGTGGTTCCTGGAGCTGCCCGGCGCCGCCACCCCGCGCCCGCGCTCGCCGCTGGAGGGCCTGCCCCGGCCGCGGTACGCCGAAGGCGTCGAGAAGGGCCGTACGGGTGCCCTCGGCCTGCTCGTCCTGGCCTGCGCCACCGTCGCCGCCGCCGTCGCCGCCGCGGTCTCCCTCGCCGTCCTGCACGCGCACGACCTGGACGGCGGACCCGTCACGTACGCCCTGCTGGTCCTCGCGCTCACCGGCGCCACCGCCGCCGGCATCCGTACCGCCGGATCCGTGCTGACCGTGCTGTCCCGGCGCCGCCTGTTCGCGCTCGCGCTCGCCGTCACCGGCGTCGCGCTGCTCGCGATGGGCCTGGTGCCGGACACCGCGACCGTGCTGATACTCGCCGTCCTCGCCGGATACGCGGCCGGCGTCGCCGCCCGTACCGGGCACAACCTCGTCGACCAGGAGACCGAGGAGGCCCGCCGCACCCGCGTCACCGCCCACCTGCAGGCCTTCGCGCGCGTAGGCGTCGGCGTCGGCGCGCTCGGCGCCCCGCTGCTCGCCGCCGCCATCGGCCCGCACCGGCTCGCCTCCGCCTCCGGCGGCTTCGTCTTCGCGCACGGCGGCGCCGCCTTCACCCTGATGCTGGCCGGCGCGCTGCTGCTGCCCGTCGCCGCGCTCGTCCTCGCCAAGACCGACGACCGCGCGGGCGTACCGCTCCGCCGCGACCTGCGCGACGCGCTGCGCGGCGGCGACCCGGCCGAGACCTCCTCGCCGACCGGCTTCTTCATCGCCCTGGAGGGCGGCGACGGCGCCGGCAAGTCCACCCAGGCCAAGGCGCTCGCCGAATGGATCCGCGCCAAGGGCCACGAGGTCGTCGTCACCCGCGAGCCCGGCGCCACGCCGATCGGCAAGCGGCTCCGCTCGATCCTGCTCGACGTCTCCAGCGCCGGCCTGTCCAACCGGGCCGAGGCGCTGCTGTACGCGGCCGACCGCGCCGAGCACGTCGACTCGCTGGTCCGGCCCGCCCTGGAACGGGGCGCCGTGGTCATCTCCGACCGCTACATCGACTCGTCCGTCGCCTACCAGGGCGCCGGCCGCGACCTGTCCCCGACCGAGATCGCCCGCATCAACCGCTGGGCCACCGGCGGGCTCGTCCCGCACCTCACCGTGCTCCTCGACGTCTCCCCGGAGACCGCGCGCGAACGCTTCACCGAGGCCCCGGACCGGCTCGAGTCCGAGCCGCCCGAGTTCCACGCGCGCGTACGGGCCGGATTCCTCGCCCTCGCGGCCGGCGACCCGGGCCGCTACCTCGTCGTCGACGCCGGCCAGGACCCCGAGGCCGTCACCGCCGTCGTACGCCACCGGCTCGACCGGATGCTGCCCCTGTCCGAGGCCGAGTTGAAGGCCCAGGAGGAGGCGCGCAAGGCCGCCGAGGAGGAGGCCCGGCGCAAGGCGGAGGAAGAGGCCGCCCGCAAGGCCGAGGAGGAGCGCCTGGAGCGCGAGCGCCAGGCACAGCTCGCGAAGCTGCGCGCCGAGGAAGAGGAGCGCAAGCGGCGCGAGGAGGAAGAGGCCCGGCGTATCGAGGCCGAACGGCAGGCGGAGGAGGCCCGGCAGCGCGCCGAGGAGGCCCGTATCGCCGCCGAGGCCGCCGCCGAGGAGGAGCGCAAGCGGCGCGAGGCCGAGGAGAAGGTCCGCCGCGAGGAGCAGGAGCGGCTCCGCAAGCGTGCCGAGGAGGAGGCCCGGCTGCGGGCCGAGGCCGAGGAGCGCCGCCGGGAGAAGCAGCGCAAGGCGGAGGAGGCCCTGCTGCGCGCCGAGGAGGCCCGCAAGCTCGCCGAGGCCGCCACGGCCAAGGCGGCGGAGGATGCCGCCCGCAAGGCCGCCGAGGAACGCGCACGCCAGACCGCGGCGCGGGAGGCCGAGCTGGCCAAGGCCGCCGAGGAGGCCCGGCGCAAGGCGGCCGAGTCGAAGCGACTGGAGGAGTCGGCCAACGAGATCACCGTGGCGACGCCGATCGTGAAGCCGGGGGACGGCTCTGCGGCCTCCGTGGCCCCGTCCGTCTCGTCCGTCTCGTCCGTCTCGCCGAACGAGGTCACCGTCCCGACGCCGATCGTGCGGCCGGACGAGGCCGAGGTGCAGGCTGAGGCCGAGGACAACGACGAGACCAAGGTCATCCCGCGGATCGCGGACACCCGCGACAGCTCCGCCGAGGAGACGACGGTGCTGCCCGCCGTACAGGAGCCCGCGCAGGACTCCGTACGGGAACGGGAGAAGGACCCGGCCGACCGGGTGCCGCAGGACTTCTTCCGTGACGAGGCGCGGGGCGGCCGGACGGGCCGGGCAGGGCAGGCGGGTCAGGCCGGGCAGGCAGGGCAGGCCGGGCAGGGCTCCGCCGGAGCGAACGACCGGACGCGCGAGCTGCCGCAGCTCGACGAGCAGGGCCGGCCGCGCCGCCGCTCCGACTGGGCGGAGGAGACCCCGCTGGACGACCTGCCGACCCTGGCCGACGAGCTGCTGGGCGGGTTCGGCGGACTCGGCGACAAGGACGACGAGCAGGGCGGCCGGGGCCGTAAGGGCTGAGGCGCCCGAGGCGGTTGATCCCGCTGGGGCTGCGGTGCCCTGCTGGGGCCGGTGGGCCTGGTCGGCCTGGTCGGCCTGGTCGGCCTGACGGGCCCGGTGGGCCTGGCGGGGTCGCTCTGGGCGGGATTGTCGGTGTGGTGCCCCACAATGGAACGCGTACCTGAGGAGGGGCATCAGACATGGCCGTATGGGACGACCTCGTGGGCCAGGAGCGGGTCGAGGAGCAGCTCGCCGCCGCCGCGCGCGACGCCGACGCGCTCGTGACCGCGCAGGCCGCCGGCGAGCCCGTCCCCGAGGCGTCGAAGATGACCCACGCCTGGCTGTTCACCGGGCCTCCGGGGGCCGGGCGGGACACAGCGGCCCGGGCGTTCGCGGCGGCGCTCCAGTGCGTGAGCCCCGACCGGGCGCTCGGCGGGGCGCCGGGCTGCGGGTTCTGCGACGGCTGCCACACCGCCCTGATCGGTACGCACGCGGACGTCGAGGTGGTCCGTACGGACCTGCTCTCCATCGGCGTGAAGGAGACCCGCGACCTGGTACGGCGGGCCCAGCTGTCGCCGGCCGGCCGCCGCTGGCAGGTCATCGTCCTGGAGGACGCCGACCGGCTGACCGAGGGCGCCGCCAACGTGCTCCTGAAGGCCATCGAGGAGCCCGCGCCCCGCACCGTATGGCTGCTGTGCGCGCCGTCCCTGGAGGACGTGCTGCCCACCATCCGGTCCCGTTGCCGGCACCTGACACTGCGCACCCCGTCCGTGGCGGCCGTGGCGGACGTCCTGGTCCGCCGCGACGGCGTCGAGCCGGAGCGCGCCCACTTCGCCGCCGCGGCCACCCAGGGCCACATCGACCGCGCCCGGCGGCTCGCGTCCGACGAGCGGGCGCGGGCGCGCCGCTCCGTGGTCCTCAAGCTGCCGCTGCGGGTCGGCGACGTCGGCGGCGGGCTGCGTGCCGCCCAGGAACTGATCGACGCGGCCGCCGAGGACGCCAAGCAGGTCGCCGAAGAGGTCGACGTCAAGGAGACCGAGGAGCTGAAGGCGGCGCTGGGCGCGGGCCAGGGCGGGCGGATGCCGCGCGGCACGGCGGGCGCGATGAAGGAGCTGGAGGAGCGGCAGAAGCGCCGCCGTACCAGGACCCAGCGCGACAGCCTGGACCTCGCGCTCACCGACCTGACCGGCTTCTACCGCGATGTGCTCACCCTCCAGATGCGCGCCGCGAGCGCCCTCGCCAACGAGGACGTGCGGGACGCGATCGAGCGGATCGCCGAGGACAGCACCCCGGAACGCACCCTGCGCCGCATCGAGGCCGTCCTGGCCTGCCGCGGCGCCCTGGACCGGAACGTGGCGCCGCTGCTCGCGGTCGAGGCGATGACGATGGCCCTGCGCGACTGACGTACGGGGGTTCCGGGCGCCGGGGCGGGGGCCGGTCGCGCGGGAGGGTGAGGTGCCGGGTCCGGGGTCGGCGTGAGGGCCTGGGGCCGGACCGGGGCGATCGGGGCGATTGGACACGTTCCGTCCCCATCCCGATACGCTCCGGGCATGGACTCCAGGCGACTGCTCCGTATCTCCGCCACCGCCCTCGCGGCCGGTGGCCTCGTCCTCTCCGGCTGTGCGGGAGGGAGCGGCGCCGCCACATCCTCCGGCTCCTCCTCGGCCGTGACCTCGTCCGCCGGCGCGTCCGGCGGGCCGGGCGGCGCGATCCCGGCCGCCAAGCTGGAGAAGTTCTACGCGCAGAAGGTGGCCTGGCGCGGCTGCGGCGTCGCGAACTTCCAGTGCGGCACCGTCCGCGCCCCGCTCGACTACACCAAGCCCGACGCCGGCGAGGTCAAGCTCGCCGTCTCCCGGGTCCGCGCCACCGGCCCGGGCAAGCGGATCGGCTCGCTCCTGGTCAACCCGGGCGGGCCCGGCGGTTCCGCGGTCGGCTACCTCCAGGGCTACGCCGGCATCGGCTACCCCGCCCAGGTCCGCGCCCGCTACGACGTCGTCGGCGTCGACCCGCGCGGCGTGGCCCGCAGCGAGCCGGTCGAGTGCCTGACGGGCTCGCGCATGGACGCGTACACGCAGGTCGACCAGACCCCCGACACCCCGGCGGAGCAGAAGGCGCTCGCGGCGGCCTTCAAGGAGTTCGCGGCGGCCTGCCAGAAGCGCTCGGGCAAGGTCCTGCCGCACGTGTCCACGGTGGAGACGGCGCGGGACATGGACATCGTGCGGGCGGTCCTCGGCGACGAGAAGCTGAACTACGTCGGCGCCTCCTACGGCACCTTCCTCGGCGCCACGTACGCCGAACTCTTCCCGGCGCGGGTCGGCCGGCTGGTCCTCGACGGGGCCATGGATCCGTCCCTGTCCGCCGGGGACCTCAACCGCGACCAGACCGCCGGCTTCGAGACGGCGGTACGCGCCTTCGCGGCGGACTGCGTCAAGAAGACCGACTGCCCGCTCGGTACGGAGTCCGTGCCGGCGGCCCTCGACGAGCTGGGCCGCTTCTTCCGCGAGACCGACGCCAAGCCCGTGCCGACGGGCGAGAACCGGCAGCTCGGCGAGTCCCTGGCCACCACCGGGGTGATCGCGGCGATGTACGACGAGGCCGCCTGGCCCCAGCTGCGCGAGGCCCTGACCCGGGCCATGGGCGGCGAGGGCTCGTCGCTCCTCGCGCTCGCCGACAGCTACTACGAGCGTGAGCCGGACGGCACCTACGCCAACCTGATGTCCGCCAACGCGGCCGTGAACTGCCTCGATCTCCCGCCCGCCTTCGCCGGCCCCGCCGACGTCGTCAAGGCGGTGCCCTCCTTCGAGAAGGCGTCCTCGGTCTTCGGTCGCAACCTCGCCTGGGCCGCCCTCAACTGCACGTACTGGCCCACCCCGGCCACCGGCCGCCCGCACCGCGTCACCGCCGAGGGCGCGGCCCCGATCGTCGTGGTCGGCACCACCCGCGATCCCGCCACCCCCTACAAGTGGGCCCGCTCCCTCGCCGGCCAGCTCTCCTCCGGCGTCCTGCTCACCTACGAGGGCGACGGCCACACCGCGTACGGCCGGGGCAGCGACTGCATCGACACGGCGATCAACACCTACCTCCTCGACGGCACCCCGCCCAAGGACGGAAAGCGCTGCTCATAGCCCTCCCGCCCACCGGTTCCGGGGGTGGACGGAGCACCCCCGGAAACTGTGTAGACTTGGCGACGCTGCTGCACCCACCATGGGCACGCAGGGCATGCCGCCTTAGCTCAGTTGGCCAGAGCAACGCACTCGTAATGCGTAGGTCTCGGGTTCGAATCCCGAAGGCGGCTCAGACTGAACCCCAGGTCAGATTCACTCTGACCTGGGGTTTCGCCGTTCCAGGGCCTTGCTCGTGCCGGTGAGGCAGCCTGGCGGCTCCACCAGACTGCCCCCGGGTGGCCGACCGGTGGCCGGGGAGACGCTGCTTGCGATCGCGCGGGGGGCGCCGTCCGCAGGATGACCGCGCTCGCCTGCCGCTGCGAACTCCGTGTGCCGGCTGCTCGGCAGCGCCTCCTGCGCGAGTGTGAGCGAGGCTCGAGTGGACAAAAGTGGAAGGTGCTTGGGCCTGCTTGGTAGGGATGCTGTGCATCGTGAACCAGATTCGAGGTTCCCGGGTGAGGGACGGCCGGGGCGGCGCGAGGGGGCGGAATGATCACTGCATGGTTGATGCTGGCGCTCGGTAACAGCCGGGAGCACGCCGGGAACGACGGCTACGACGACCAGCCGTCCCGGCACTACAGCTGGGACAGCACCGTTCAGAACCACGCCCGTGTGGCGGTGGGGGACGTGATCGCCCTGTGGGACAGGAAGGAGCTCATCGGCGTCTCGGTGATCGAGTCGATCGATACCGCGACCACCGAGAAGACGCTGTACTCCTGCCCCCAGTGCGGGAAGGCGGATATCAAGCGGCGGCTGCGGGAGAAGCCGGAGTACCGCTGCGGCAAGTGCGGAAACCTGTTCCCCGACCCACGTGAGAAGACCACCACGGTGACCACCTACCGCTCCGTGCACGGCGAGCGATGGATGGACGGTCGCGGTCTGCTCTCGGGAGCCGAGTTGAGAGCTCTGTGCGATGCTCCGAAGTCGCAGTTGAGCATGCGCCCGGCACGATGGGAGCGGCTCAATCAGGCGCTTCTCGACGCCGGTGGCCAGGCCCGTTTGGTCAAGGACATCGCCGCGGCCACGCGGCTGGCTGCAGCGGGCGGCCACAAGGAGTCGGTGACGCGCGTACGCATAGGCCAAGACGCCTTTCGTAAAGAGCTGTTGCAGCAGCACGGCGAGGCATGTGCCTTCACGGGCCCCGCACCGGCTGTCGTCCTGGAGGCGGCTCACCTCTACAGCTATGCAGAGACCGGCGAGCATCACGAATACGGCGGGCTGCTCCTGCGCCGCGACATACACCGGCTCTTCGACCTCGGGCATGTGGCAGTGGACACTGCATCGGAAACGCTCGATGTCGCCCCGATTCTTCACTGCTACCCGGATTACATGCAGTTGCAGGGACGGTCGCTGGCCGTGCGGCTGAGGCCGGAACACAAGGTGTGGCTGGATGCCCACTGGCTTGCCCACCGGCCAGGAGGCGACGGCCCGGCGCCTTTCGGGGCGTAGGGATTGGGGGAGGAGGCGGTGGCTACTCGCGGGTGCCCGCAAGGGCGATCGGCCGGGTGCGCAGTGCGAACGCGGCCGGCAGGGTCGCCGCGAGGGCCGCGAGGAGGGCGGCGGCGCCGGTCACGGTGCCGATCGCCGACCAGGGGACGGCGATCCCCGACCGGACGCCGAGCAGCCCGAGGGCGCCCCACACGCCGAGCAGGTTCAGGGCCGAGACCGCGCCGCCGAGTACCGCGCCGGCCGCCACGACCAGGACCGATTCGACCGTGACCAGCCGCAGGACCTGGGCTTTCGTCGCGCCGGTCAGCCGCAGCGCGGCCAGGTCGCGGACCCGGTCGGTGGTCGCCATCACCAGTGTGTTGGCGAGGGCGATGCCCGTGTAGACGAGGGCGATCGTCAGGATCATCAGCAGGCCGAGCCGGGTGGACTCGCTGGACCGCGGATAGTGGGCGGCCACCCACTGGTCGGCGGTCGTCACCTCGACGCCGCTTGCCGCGCCCGCCGCCCGCAGCCGCCGCGCGACGGCCGCCCGGTCGGCGTCGCCGGTCACCGTGATGTCGACGCGGTCGATGCCCGCGCCGGCCGCGTTGGCGGCGGTGACGTACACGCCGTTGCTGCCGGTGCCGACCGCGAGGACGGCGGCGATCCGCAGCCGTGCCCTGCGGCCGTCGCCCAACCAGACGGAGACCTGCTCGCCGACCCGCGTGGTCAGCCACTCCTCGTTGACGACGATGCCGCCGTCGTCGAGATCTTCCAACGAACCCGCGATGACAGGGAGATGGGAAACGGCAGCCAGGGCCTTCGGGTTGTCGACCGCCCGTGCCTCGGAGCGGACCAGGGCCGTGCCTTCCTCCAGGACGGTCATTCCGGTGGACCGGGACGCGCTGGCCGTGACGCCGGGTATGGTGCGGGCCGCGCGCACGAAGCGGTCGGGCAGGGCCCGGCCGTTGGCACCCGCGGAGGCGATGAAGTCGGCCCGGAGCTGGGTGCGGGCCTCGGCGGCTTTGGCCTCGTTGATGGTGGCCGTCGTGCCAAGGAGCGAGCAGGCGAGCGCCACGGTCACGACGACCGGTGCCGCCACGGCTGCCGTCCTGCGTATCCCCGCCGCCGCGTTCTCCCGGGCCAACATGCCGACCGCGCCAGGCAGTCGGGCGGGCAGCCAGCTGAGGAGTCGCGTCAGCGGGCGCATCAGGACCGGCGCCAGGAGGGCGAACGCCACGATGAGCAGCATGGGTTGGGTGATGTACGTCTTGCGCTTCAGGATGTCGCCGGGGTCCTGCACCAGGGCCAGGACCAGCAGCCCGAGGCCGGTGAGCAGGACGGCCGCGGTCACCAGGCGGCGGCTCCACGGCATCGTGCCGCTGTCGACGGCCGCCTCGCGCAGCGCCGCCGTCGGAGCGGTGCGCCCGGCCCGGAAGGACGCCGTGACCACCCCGGCCAGGGCCACGGTCAGACCCGTCCAGAAGGCGACGTGCAGGGTCCAGGTCTGAGCGCCGATCCGGAACCAGGCAGGGGCGATGCCTTGCCCCGCCATCCATCCGGCGAGCCGCGGCGCGCCCCACCGGCCGAGCGCGCAGCCCGCGCCCGACGCGAACAGGCCGATCACCAGCGCCTCCGCGTACACCATCCGCCGCACCTGGCCGGGCGTCGCCCCGGCCATCCGCAGCAGTCCGAACTCCCGCCTGCGCTGCGCGACGGCGAACGTGAACGTCGACGCCACGACGAACACCGACACGAACGCGGTGATGCCGGCGGCGGTGCCCAGCAGCGCGTTCACGGAGACCAGGGCCTCCTTGTCGCGGTCCGGGTCCGGGTCGGCCGCGCGGCGGCCGTCGCCGGCCAGGACGGACATGCCTGAACCCGTGCCGAGGGCGGCGCGGACGGCGGCCGGGTCGGCGTCCACCGTCACCCGGTCGATCCGGGGCGCGATCCGGGCGGCCTCGGCGGCGGTGAAGAAGACGGCCGTCTCGAACCCGGCGGCCGGGACGGTCCCGACCACCCTGCGCGGGCCGGTGCCGTCGGGCGTGCCGACCTCGATCCGGTCGCCGGTACGCACCCGGGCGCCGGGCCCGGTCGTGACGACGACCTCGTCCGGTGCCGAGGGGGCGCGTCCGGAGGACAGCCGGTACGGGGTGGCGGCCGCGATCGCCCACGGGTGGCCGACCGGCGCGGCCCCCGCGCCCCCGCCGGGCGCGACCGTACCGGGAAGGGACACCGGGAACGTACGGTCCTCGGCGGTGGCACCGACCTTGGCCAGCCGCTTCGCCAACGCGGCAGGTACGGCGCGTGGGTTGGAGAGAGGCGAGGTGCGGACGCCGATCGGCGTGTCGGCGGACAGTTCGCGGGCGGCCTGTACCACCACCCGCGCCCCGCCGAACCGCTCGGTGCCCCGCTCCGGAGCGTCGAATGTCGCCGCCAGCGCGAGCCCCGTGGTGGCGATCAGCCCCACGCCGAGCGCGAGCGCCACGAACGAGCCGACGAAGGTGACCCAGCGGGCGCGCATACCGCGCAGCGTGAGACTCAGCACGACTCCGCCATCCGGTCCGCCGCCTGGCGCGTCGTCCGCGGTACGGCGCTCAGGTCCGCCATCCGCGCCGCGACCCGCTCCACCGACGGCGCCGCCAGCTCGTCGGCGATCCGGCCGTCGGCGAGGAAGAGCACCCGGTCGGCGAAGGACGCGGCGACCGGATCGTGCGTCACCATGATCACCGTCTGGCCGGCGTCGACCATCCCCCGCAGCAGCGTGAGGACCTCACGGCTCGTGGTGGAGTCCAGGGCCCCGGTCGGCTCGTCGCCGAAGAGCACCTCGGGCCGGGTGACCAGGGCCCGCGCCAGCGCCACCCGCTGCTGCTGGCCGCCCGACAGCTCACCGGGCCGGTGTCCGGCCCGCTCGCGCAGTCCCACCTGCCCCAGGACATCGAGGACGTCGGCCCGCCGCGGGCGGTGGCCCGCGAGCCGCAGCGGCAGCCCGACGTTCTGCTCGGCGGTCAGGGCCGGCAGCAGGTTGAAGGACTGGAAGACGAACCCGATGCGCTTTCTGCGCAGCAACGTCAGCTTCTTCTCGCTCAGCCGGGTCAGATCCGTCTCGCCGAGGAACACCTGCCCCGCGGTGGGCCGGTCGAGTCCCGCTGTGCACTGCAGCAGCGTCGACTTGCCGGAGCCCGACGGGCCCATGACGGCGGTGAAGGTGCCCCGGGGGATGTCGAGACTGACCCGGTCGAGGGCGGTGACCGTGTTCTCCGGGTGCTTCCCGCCCCCGTAGGACCGGGTCACGGAGCGGAGGCGGACGGCGGCTTCATTCATGGTCTCCACTCAACCGGCGGCGCGGACACGGCGCATTGCGTCGAGAACCCGTCTTGGGGTGGAGCTACCTCCACCCCCGAGCGGCACCCAACTACCCGATCGCGGCAGTCGCTTCGCGTACGCCCGCCCCGCCTCGTACCGTGCGCTCCATGCCTTCCTCCTCCGCGGCGACGCGGGCCCGGCCGTGGTCGCGCCACGGCGCGCTCGGCGACGGCCGGTCCCGGCGCGCGGCGCTGTACCTGCTCAGCAGCGTGCCCCTGGGTGCCGTCACCCTGATCACCCTGTTCCTGCTCGCCACGATCGGCGCGGCGCTGAGCCTGATCGTCGTCGGCCTGCCCCTGCTGCTCGTGCTCGTCCTCACCGGCATTCCGCTCGCCTCCCTGGAACGCCGCCGGCTGCGCCTGATCGACCCCGAGCCGCTCGCCGACCCGCACCGCGACCCCGATCGCACCGGCCTTGTCGCCTGGCTGCGCACCCGGCTGCGGGAGCGCGCCACCTGGCGCGAGCTGGCGTACGCCGTGCTCTTCGGCTTCCTCCTCTGGCCCCTGGAGGCGCTCGCCGTCGGCTCCGTCCTCGTGGTGTGCGGCGGCCTGCTCGCGACGCCGGTGATGCTGGCGGTCGACGGCGAGGAAGCCCGGGTCCTCAAGATCTGGATTGTGGAGAGCTGGCCGGGGGCCCTCGTGCCGGCCCTGGCCGGGCTGCTGCTGGTGCCCGTCCTCGCGTACCCGTTGTGCGCGGTCGCCGCCGGACGGGCCGCCCTGACCCGCTTCCTGCTGTCGTCGCCAGAAGGCGAACTCGACCACCGCATCAAGGAACTGGGGCGGTCGAGAGTCCGGCTCGTGGACGCCTTCGAGGCGGAGCGGCGCCGGATCGAACGCGATCTGCACGACGGGGCGCAGCAACGGCTCGTCGCCCTGTCCATGACCCTCGGCCTGGCCCGGCTCGAAACGCACGGGCCGCAGCTGGACGGGCTGCTCGCCAAGGCCCACGACGAGGCGGCCACCGCTCTCGTCGAGATCAGGGAACTCATCCGCGGCATCCATCCTCAGGTCCTCACCGACCGCGGCCTGGTGGCGGCCGTCGAGGATCTCGCCGACCGTTCGGTGATTCCCGTCGATGTCGACTTCGACCTGTCCGGCCGGCCCCTCGAAGCGGTCGAGACCGCCGTGTACTTCGTGGTGAGCGAGGCGCTCGCGAACGTCGCCAAGCACAGCGGCGCGAGCCGCGCCGGCATACGCGGCCGGATGGAGAAGGGGCAGCTGGTCGTGGAGGTCGAGGACGACGGCCGTGGCGGAGCCGACGCCGGGCGCGGCACGGGACTGCAGGGCGCCGCCGATCGCGTCTCGGTGCTCGACGGCCGGCTGCTAGTGTCCAGTCCGCCCGGCGGTCCCACCGTGTTCCGCGTCCAAGTGCCTTGCTCCATCGCCTGATCGAGAAACGGGGACCGATGCTGCGCGTCGTGCTCGCCGAGGACAGCGTCCTGCTCCGCGAGGGTCTGGTCGGGCTCCTGGAACGCTTCGGCCACCGGGTCGTCGCCGCCGTCGGCACCGCCGACGAGCTCACCGGCGCCGTCGCCGAGCACGGCCCCGACATCGTGGTGACCGACGTCCGGATGCCGCCGGGCTTCTCCGACGAGGGGCTGCGCGCCGCCGTCGAACTGCGCCGCCACCACCCCGGTTTGCCCGTCCTGGTGCTCAGCCAGTACGTCCAGCGCAGTTACGTCGAGGATCTGCTGGACTCCTGCGAAGGCGCCGGTGTCGGCTACCTCCTCAAGGAACGCGTCGGCCACGTCGAGGAGTTCGTCGACGCCTTACGCCGGGTCGCCGAGGGCGGCACCGTCGTCGACCCCGAAGTCGTACGGCAGTTGATCCGGCACCGCCGTGACCCGCTGTCCCGGCTGACCGCGCGCGAGCAGGAGGTGCTCGCGCTGATGGCCGAGGGCAAGTCCAACGCCTCGATCGCCGCGGCCCTGGTGGTCAGCGAGGGTACGGTCAGCAAGCACTTCGGCTCGATCCTCGGCAAACTCGGCCTGTCCCTGGACGACGCGACCAATCGCCGCGTCCTCGCGGTCCTCGCGTACCTCAGGGGCTGAACCCCGCCCCGTACCTCGTGCCGTATCCCACCCCGTACGGGTCCTGTACGAGTCCCGTCGAGGCCCAGAACGCCGGCAGGGCCGTCAGCGAGGTGCCGTCCACCGAGACGAGAACGTTGGACGGCTTGAGGTCGCGGTGGACCACATCGGAGGCGTGCAACTGGGCCGGCGCCGCGCACAGTCGGGTGCCGAGCGCGCGCACCGTGCGTTCGGGCAGCGGGCCGCCGGCGGACACGGCGTCGGCGAGGGACGGGCCGATGACGTACTCGGTGGCCAGCCAGGGGATGTCGTCGAGCGGGTCGGCGTCTGCCCCCGCCGCCGAGGCGGGCGAGCAGGCGGTAGGCGCCGAGCCGGTACGGGTCGTCAGGGCGTAGACGTTCCATGCGCGCTCGTTCCCCCGGTCTTCGACGAGCCGGGACCAGCCTACTCAAGCGCGGGTACGGGGCGGCGGGCGGCGGCGCGGGGCCTCGGGACCGTCGCGCTCGGAGCCGTACGTACACGACGAAAGCCCAGGCGGGCGTTCCGGCCTGGGCTTTCGGCGCGAGGGGTGAGGGGTGAGCGGTGGGGGAGAACCGCCGGCGGGCGGCTCCGGGGACGGGTGGGGACGGGCCAGGGGACGGCTCAGGGGGCGGGGGCGAGGCCCGGCTGGTCGAAGGTGTCCGGGACCGGCAGGGTGGACCAGTGGGTGACCGGCCAGGCGACGACGACCGCGCGGCCCACGACCTCGGACAGCGGCACCATGCCGCCGTTCTTGTCCGTCTGGTGGTAGCGGGAGTCGTACGAGCTCTGCCGGTGGTCGCCCATCACCCAGATCCGGCCGTCCGGCACGGTCACCTTGAACTGGCCGGGGCCGTCCGTGCTGCACGGGGTGTTGCCGGCGAAGACGTACGGCTCGGACAGCGGTTTGCCGTTCACCTTCAGCGGGCCGGTGCCCGCGCATTCGATCGTGTCACCGGCGACCCCGATGACCCGCTTGATCAGGTGCTGCTCGCCGGCCGCCGGCATCAGCCCGATGAAACTGAGGAACTTCTGCGCCGCGTTGGGCTCCGCCACCGGCGTCCCCGACAGCCACTCGGCGGGATCGCGGAAGACCACGACCTCGCCGCGGTCGGGTTCGGCGCCGAACCATGGGGTGAGCTTGTCGACCAGCACCCGGTCGTCCACCTGAAGGGTGTTCTGCATCGATCCCGAAGGGATCAGGAACGCCTGCAGCAGAAACGTCTTGATCAGGAAGGCCAGGCCCAGCGCGACCACGACCAGGACCGGAAGCTCCTGCCACAGCGGCCGCTTCCGTTTCCCGTCCGCCGGTCCACGCGCGCGTCCGCGACCGCGCCGGCGCCCGTGTCCGTCTCCGGGGGAGCCGGCCTCCGGACCGTCCCGTTCGTCCCGGGCGTCGACTACCGCGTCCCCCATGTCACTCCTCCACTCCCGCGTGCACGGCGGCGTGTGCTGCCGTGTGCACGTCCGAGCCCGCCCGTCGTCGCGTCCGTATCCGCGCCGCGCCGAACTCCTGCCATGGAAACGGACCCTATGCCCGCACGCCCCAAAACCGGGCCCGCCGTATGGCTCATCACCACGTACGAGTGACCCGTCACAGCGGCCGGAGCGGCGCGGCGGAGCCCGTAGGGGAAGCGCGCGGACCGCCCGTCCGTGGCCCGTCCCTAGGATGCCTCCCGGCCCGCGCGGTGGGCGCGTGGCACGTGGAGGACGAGGAAGGGGCAGGCATGGGGCAGGAGTTGGAGGTCACCGAGCGGACGCGGCTGCGGCGGCTGCGGGAGAAGGGGAGCCACCGGCGATCCGATCTGGACGCGGTGCTCGGAGCCGGCTTCCTGTGTCACCTCGGGGTCGTCGTCGACGGTGCGCCGATGGTGGTGCCGACGGTGTACGGAGTGGACGGGGACCGTCTCTACCTCCACGGGTCGGTCGCGAGCCGGAGCCTCGTGCAGGCGCCCGGAGCGGTGGTGTGCGTGAGCGTCACGTACGTGGACGGGCTCGTCCTCGCGCGGTCGGTGTTCGAACACGGGGTGAACTACCGCAGCGCGATGATCTACGGCGTGCCGCGGCTCGTCACCGACCCGGCGGAGAAGCTGAGCGGGCTGCGGGCGCTGACCGAGCAGTCCACGCCGGGGCAGTGGGCGTACGTACGGCAGCCGAGCCGCAAGGAACTGGCCGCGACCGCGCTGCTGGCGCTCGACCTGGCCGAGGCGTCTGTGAAGGTGGCGAGCGGGCCGCCGGACGACGGGGCGGGGCCGGACGCGGAGCTGGGGGTGTGGGCCGGGGTGCTGCCGATGGTCACGTGGTTCGGGGCGCCGGTCGCCGACCCGCTGCTGCCGGCCGGGATCGAACCGCCCGCGCACATCGCGGAGCGGGCGGGCACGGCGGTCTTCGGCGAGGTGCCCGCGGAGGAGCGGGGGGAGGGTCAGGGCGAGGGCCAAGGGGAGTGACGGCGTCGCCCGTACGGCGGCCTTCGAGCGCCCCGTACGGGCGGGCCTGTGCCATGACTGGGGAGAGAGCGACGGAAGCGACGGGAGTGGCAGGGGGTACGACCGGCGCGACCGGCGCGATCGCGGGAACGGAAGAGGAAGGAACCCCTCGTCATGACCATGAGCATGAACACCGTCATCTATCCGGTGAAGGACCTGGAGCGGGCGAAGGCCCTGTTCACGGCCCTGCTGGGGACCGGCCCCAGCGTGGACCAGCCGTACTACGTCGGTTTCGAGGCGGGAGGCCGGCATTTCGGGCTCGATCCGCAGGGGCACGGCAAGGGGCTGACCGGGGCGGTGCCGTTCTGGGACGTCGACGATCTGCCCGGCACGCTGGAGGCGCTGCTCGCCGCCGGGGCGCGGACCGTGCAGGAGGTCCAGGACGTGGGCGGCGGCATGCGGATCGCCACGGTGAAGGACGCCGACGGGAACATGTTCGGGCTCCGGAGCGGTCCGGCGGCGGCGTAGCCCTCGCGGCTGTACGCGGGGCGGTCAGCGGGCCGGCTCGGTCTCCGGCGTCAGGCGGAGGCGGGACAGGTGGGCGGGGTCGGCGAGGGCGTCGACGGCCGTGATCCGGTCGTCCAGGACGGTGAACGCGTAGACCGTCCGCGGCGTCCCGTCCGGTGCCGCCCGCACCAGGCCCGCCACGCCGTCCACCAGGGCGGGCAGGGCGGTGCGCGCCCGGTCCACGAGGGCGTGTGCGACCGCTCGCGCGCCGTGCGCGGGCGGTGGCGCGCCGGTGTCCGACCGCAGCACCACGTCCGGGTCGAGCAGCGCGTGCAGCGCCGCGAGGTCGCCGCCGCGGGCGGCCGAGCGGAAGGCGGCGACGGCGGTGCGCTGGCGGGCGGGGTCGGGCTCCGGCATCTTCTCGGTGCCTTCGAGGCGCCGCCGGGCACGGGTGCCCAGCCGGCGGGTGGCGGCGGGCGTGCGCTCGACGATCGGGGCGATCTCCTCGTACGGCACGGTGAACTCGTCGTGGAGGACGAAGACGACCCGCTCGGAGGGGGGCAGTACGTCCAGGGGGTCCAGGTCGCCGGGGGCGCGGCGGCTCTCGGGCCAGGACCGGTCCCAGGGGTCCCGGGGCACGGGGCGCCGGGACTCGTGGGCGCGCAGGAGTTCCAGGCAGGCGCGGGCGAGGTCGGCGACGGGCGCGGGCGCCGGGACGGTCGCCGAGGCCGGCGGGGCCGTTGCCGGGGAGGTTGTCGGGGCGGCGGGGGGCCGGCGGGTCCGGGACACCGCCCGCGCGGCCTCGTCAGGGGAGCCGAGCAGCCGGTGGGCGAGAGCCAGAAGCCGGGTGCCGCCGGGCGCGGTGCCGAGGCCCACGCCCGTTCCCGTTCCCGACCTCGTCTCCGTCTCTGTCCCCGGCCTCGTCCCCGTCCCGGTGCCCGGGTCGGCTTCCGTGCCTGGGGAACCCGTCGCGTTCGGCGCGTTCATCGCGGTCATCGCCTCCACCGGTCAGTCGCCGTGGCCCGTCCCGCCGCTGCCGAAGCCGCCGCTGGAGATACCGCCCCACTTGCGCTTCTCCTCGCTCGGCGGGTCGGGCGAGGTCTCGGTGCCGGACGTGCCGCCGTCCTTCAGCTGGTACGGCATCAGCCGGTGCTCGCCGTCGGTGTGCGGCATCTCGGCCGGACGGCGGTACTCGGACATCTCACCGGGCAGCAGCTCGCTCTCCGGCCGGTGCGGCTGGGACTCGGGGTCGGGAGGCGGGAGCTCCCGGTTCTTGATCCAGATCCCGAAGGCGAACGCGCCGATCAGGACCAAGACCAGGATCAGGCCGCCGAGGACCTGGGCGAGTCCGGATTCCCAGACTCCCTTGGCCAAGGTGATCTGGGCGGAGCCCGTAAGGAAAGTGTTCATATCGACATGATTACCCCTTTTCGTGTGATTTGACCTGGCGGAGCCCGGGATCCGGGAGGGCGGCGGGGAGGTCGGGCGAGGTCGCGGGGAAGCCGGGCGGCGGAAAGTCGGGCTGAAACATTTCCCGTGGGCCGTCGCGTCAATGAGGTGAAGGCGCAGAACAAGCGGACGCGCCACAGCGACGGAGGGGAGGGGCATGAAGGGGAGGGGGATGAAGCAGTCTCGCGCGGACGGGTTTCTGGAGTTCGCTTCTGCCCGCTCGGGGCATCTGTATCGCTCGGCATGCCTTCTGACCAGCGGCGACACTCATCTCGCCGAGGACCTGGTGCAGGAGACGCTGGGCCGGATGTACGCCTTGTGGGGCCGGATCAGCCGGATCGGCAATCCCGCGGGGTACGCGCAGACCGTGCTGATACGGACTTTCCTCAGCCACCGCAGGCGTCGCTCGGCCACCGAGCGCCCCCTCGGGGAGCTTCCCGACCGGGCTCCGGACGACGGCGAGGATCCCGCCCTGCGGGTCGCCCTGCTCGACGCCCTCGCGGGGCTCGCGCCCAAGGACCGCGCGGTGGTGGTGCTGCGGTACTGGGAGGACCGCAGCATCGAGGAGACCGCCGACGCCCTGCACGTCAGCTCCGCGGCTGTACGCACCCGCTCCGTGCGCGCCCTGGCGAAACTGCGGGAGCGGCTCGGCGGCAGCGTCACCGAGCTGGTCGCCCGCTGACCCGGATCGTGCCGCCGGGGCGTGAACGCGACCAGGGCCCCGGCCCTGGCCTCCGGTGGAGACCCGGGGCCGGCTCCCGGCGCCGCTGACGGCTCCCGAACACGGAGCCGCCGGGGCGGTGGGGCGGCGCGTTCCGCCCCGGGGCGACCCAGCCGACCACTCCCCTGTCCACGTCACCACCCGCGACCCGCGACCCGCGACCCGCGACCCGCACACCGACCACGCCATCCGCACGCCCTCACGACCCCTGTATCTCGTCATTCCTTCCACTCCTGGACCCGGAACGGTGATCCCGCCATGCCTGACCACGCAGACCACGATGTGACGAAGACCCGATTCGAGGAGGAACTGGGCGAAGCCCTGCGCCGTGCCGGCGCGGGCTTCGTCACCGACGACCGCCGCGCACTCGCCACGGGCGGTCTGGCCCGCGGCCGCCGGCGCCTGCGTCTCCATCGCACCGCGACGATCGGAGGAGCCCTCGCCCTCGTCGTGATCGGTGCGGGCGGCGTGTACGGGGGCTCCTTGCTCGGCGCCGGACACGCGGGGGCCTCGGCTGCGGGGGCTTTCCCCAAAGGGGCTTCCGCCGCAGGAACGGGCCCGGCCGCCGGAGACACGGGCGGAGCACCCGACCCCGAGGAGGGGGGAGTCCCAGCAGCCGACATCGCCGCCGTCCTGCAGGCCAACACGCCTGCGGGGACCTGGACGTTCGACGCCCCGAGCGGCGCCGGCGGCAGTGCCGTCGGCGTCTACGACGACGGCAAGGGCAAGGCGGGCGTCTCCGCCGGCATCTACCGGGCGGGTGCGAGCACCGAGGCGGGCATCGGCCAGGTGACCTGCCCGGACAAGGTGCTCGTCCCGCACGACCGCTGCACCGAGAAGGCACTTCCGGGTGGTGACCGGATGATGATCTTCCAGGGGTACGAGTACCCGGACAAGCGGGTCCTTACCAAGTGGTGGCATGCGAACTTGCTCACCGCGGACGGGTTCATCCTCAGCGTGAGCGAGTACAACGCGCCTACGGAGAAGGATTCCGGGATCAGCCGTCAGGACCCGCCGTTCGACCCGGCCCAGCTCCGGACGCTGATCACGGCGGACGGCTGGCGTCCGCTCATGAAGAAGGTGGCCCGGCCCGACAAGGGCTCCCCCAAACGGCGGGCCGCCCCGGTGGCGAAGGAAGTGGACGGCACCCGGATCACGGCGACGCTGCGGTCGCTGCTGCCGAAGGGGCGGGGGCTGAAGGCCGTCGGCGACGGCGAGGGCTATCTGATCGTCGACGACGGCGACGGCCGGAGCTTCGTCCAGATCAACGTCCAGAGCGACATGGGCCGGCATCGGGCCGAGCTTTTCTCGGGAGAGGGAGTCACCACCGAGCCCGACGGCACCCTCGTGAAGGTCACCAAGGGGTCCGGGGAGAAAGGTGTCGAGGGCTCCGTCATGTGGACCGCCGACACCCTGGCCAAGGACGGCTTCCGGGTTGTGATCTCCGCCTTCAACGCCGGCAGCCAGTTGGAACCCCCCACCCGCGCCGAGCCCGCCCTGACGACCGCGCAACTGAAGGAGATAGCCACCAGCCCCAAGTGGCGCTCCCTGGCCGCGAAGTAGCGGTCACCGCCACGGCGGGCGACACATGGGGCAGGGGCGGTCCGGGTCGGTTTCGTACGGCCGGGATCCGCGGGGGTGGGGCGGGGTGCGGGCGTGAGGGCCGCGCTCCACATCGAGGTCCGAATTCGGCCGGCACGGTGGGCTCCTCGTACCGATGCTGACGGTATGACGATGTCGATGCCTTCCCCCGCGGACACGGACTCCGTGGCAGTCCTCACCGGTATGTACGCCGCCGAGGCGGAGTACCTGGCGGCCGGCGGCCCCGGTGAGGCGTCGTTCGACGCCCTGGCCGCCTTCTTCGCGCCGGATGTCGAGCTCCATCAGGCGGAGTGCCTGCCGTACGGGGGTACATGGCGCGGGCACGGCGGACTGGCGCGGTTCTTCCTCGCGATGGCGCAGACCTGGGAGACCTTCGCCATGGTGGAGCAGGAGTTCCTCGCCACCGGCGAGACCGCGGTCGTGCGCACCCGAGTTCAGGCCCGGGCGCGCGTGACCGGCCGGGAGCTCGACTTCCCGATCCTGCAGACGATCACGGTCAGGGGAGGGCGGATCACCGAGGTACGGCCCTTCTACTGGGACACCCAGGCGATCGCCGACGCCTGCGGGGAGCCCGCGCCCCGCGCTTGAGTCGGTGAGTCGGTGAGCCAGCGAGTCGGCCGCCCGGGACCACCGGACCGGGAGGACGGAGGAGGGCGGGGAGGGGGAGGGCGGGGGGAAGGGCAGGAGGGCTCGCCGGAAGGGTGGCCGTCGGGCTACTTCGCGTCGGAGTACCGCTGGACCGTGGCCGTCGTGAACGCGAAGTGGACCGGGGTGTCGCCGAAGGCGATCCGGCCCGCCTCGTCGCCCGCCGCGCGGATCGCGACCGTGACGGCCTCGGCCTCCTCGGCCGGGCAGTGCACGATCACCTCGTCGTGCTGGAAGAACACCAGCTCGGCCCGCATGCCGGTGGTGGCGCGGCGGAGGGCCGCCAGCATCAGCAGGGCCCAGTCGGCGGCGCTGCCCTGGACGACGAAGTTGCGGGTGAAGCGGCCCCGGGCGCGGGCGTCGGAGGACGCGTACCCCGGTACGTACTGCTCCGGGCCGTCCTCCCGGGGCGTGCCGGGCGGGAGTTCCTGCGGCAGGCCGGCCTCGCCCGGGCCGTCGTCGTCCGTGCCCACGGCGCGCGGGCTGGTCCGGCCGAGCCAGGTGCGGACCAGCCGGCCCTCCTCCCCGGCGCGGGCCGCGTCGTCCACGTAGGCCACGGCGCGGGGGAAGCGGCGGCGGAGGGCCGCGAGGTTCTTCAGGCCGTCGCCACTGGTCTGTCCGTAGATCGCGCCGAGCAGGGCCAGCTTGGCGTGGTCGCGGTCGCCGGAGAAGGCCCGGTCGGACAGCCGGGTGTACAGGTCGTCCGGATGCCCGGCGACCTCCATCAGGCCCGGGTCGCGGGAGATCGCGGCCAGGACCCGCGGTTCCATCTGGTCGGCGTCGGCGACGACGAGCCGCCAGCCCTCGTCGGCGACCACGGCCCGCCGGATGACCTTGGGGATCTGGAGCGCCCCGCCACCGTTGGTGGTCCAGCGCCCGCTGACGGTGCCGCCGGGCAGGTACTCGGGGCGGAACCGGCCGTCCCGGACCCAGTCCGCCAGCCACGACCAGCCGTGCGCCGTCCAGATCCGGTACAGCGTCTTGTACGCGAGGAGCGGGGCGACCGCCGGATGGTCGACGTCCTGCAGCTCCCAGCGCCGGGTGGACCGCACCCGGATGCCGGCCTGTGCGAAGGCCCGGACGACGTCGGCGGGCAGGTCGGGCCGGACCCGGCGGCCGAACGCGGCGGACACCTCGTCGGCCAGCTCCGCCAGCCGGCGCGGCTCGCCACCACCCGCGTACCGCTCGCCGAGCAGTTCGTGCAGCACCTCCCGGTGCACGTCGGCCCGCCACGGCAGCCCGGCCCCGTGCATCTCGGCGGCCACCAGCATGCCCGCCGACTCGGCCGCCGTCAGCAGCCGCATCCGCCCCGGGTACTCGGCCAGGTCGTGCCGCCGCTGCTGCTCCGCGTACACCTCGAGCAGGGCGTCGAACGGGAGCGGGGCGGCGGCCTGCGGTTCGAACAGCGAGTCCTGCGCGGCCGGCCCCTCCGCCTGCCGGACGGGCGGATCGGGCGGTACCGGCGCGTTGTGCAGCCGGGCCCAGGCGGCGGCGGCCGAACGGGGTTCGCCCAGCCGTCCCTCGTGGCCGAGCAGAAGCTGTTCGGCGGCCTCGACGTCGTAGCACCGCTCGACCCGTACCCCGGCGGCGAGCAGCCGGGGGTACACCTCGGCGGAGTTCCGCCACACCCAGCGGGTCACGTCCGGGCGCGCGCGTACCGCCGTCACCAGATCGGCCTCGCGCAGCACCTCCCCGGCGGGCAGCCCGTCGCCCCCGAGCGGCACGAGCAGCGCCCCGTCGCCCTCCGGCTCGGGCGCGACGGCCCACCTCTCGTTCACACCCGCGAGTCTGGCACCCGCCACTGACAAAGCACTGGAGGGAAGCTGGTGCCGAAGTGCCGAAGTGCCGAAGTGCCAGAAGCGCCGGAAGCGCCGGACACGGCCTGGGCGGTCTAGGCGGCCTGGTGGAAGAGGGCGGCGGCCTCGCCGCGGGAGGAGACGCCGAGTTTGGTGAGGATGTTGGCGACGTGGAACTTCACCGTGGACTCGCTGATGTGCAGGTCCTCGGCGATCCGGCGGTTGCGGTGGCCGCGGGCCAGATGGCCGAGGACCTCCACCTCGCGTTCGCCGAGCCCGTTCAGCGGGTCGATCGCGTCTGCCGGGGCCTCCGGGAGCGCGAGGGGGACGGTGGCCGTGATCGTGGTGCCCCAGCCGGGGACGGCGTCGACGGCGAGCCCGCCGCCGAGGACATCGAGGCGGTCGGAGACGCTGCCCGCGCCGAGCGGGCAGCCGTCCAGGAGCCCGGGCCCGTCGTCCCGGATCGAGGCGTGGAGTTCATGGGCGGTCAGCGTCCAGCCGACCCGGACCCGGGTGACCGCCTCCTGGTCGAGGACGACGAGCAGCAGGGCGCGGATGACGGCCCGGACGCCGTGGGCCACGTCCCCCGGCAGGGTGCGGCCGGCGGCCGGGCCCTCGGGCGGGCCGAGTTCGAGCCGTACGGGGGAGTGGCGCAGCATCGGCCGCAGGCCGTCAGTGAGCCGGGCGAAGGCCTCGAAGGCGGGTTCCTCGGCGACCGACCGGTCGCGCAGCGACTCGGCCCGCAGTTCGGCCAGCGCGGAGACGGCGAGTTCGGTGGCGGTGGCCCGGGCGGCGGTGTCGTCGAGGGCGCGGCTGCGCAGCACCCCGAGGACCCCGGACAGGGTGGCGGCGTGCGCGGTGCTCAGTTCGGCGGTGACCCGCGCCCGGGTGTCGGCCGCCGCCCGCGAACGGGCCAGGGCGCCCGGCATCGCCTCCGTCGCGAACCGGTCGAAGTGGCAGGTCACCAGGTCCCACAGGAGCTGCGCCAGGGCGAGTTCGGGCGCGCCCGCCGGGGCGGCGCCGTCCTCCCGTACGAGCACGAGGACCGAGCCGCGGGGCGTGGCGTCGCTCCGTACCGCCACCACCTCCCGTTCCGCCCCGCCGATGCTCGCGCGTCCCTGCCAGGGCCGGCCGGCGGTGGGGCCGTGGGCGAGCAGCGGGGCCAGTTCGGCGGCGGTGACGGGCAGGTGGGGATCGCCCGCGTACTTGAACGGCGAGTGGGCGCAGTGCGTGGACAGTTCGGCTGCCGCGCGGTGCGGGATCAGCGGTTCCAGAACCTCGGACAGCCGTGGCAGCACCGTCCCCAACGGCCTGCCGATTACCTCGCGGGCGGCCAAGAGGGCGTCGTGTGCGGTGAGTTCCATGGTCAGGGCCGTCTCCATGCGCCCGAGCCTAGACATCCAGGAGCCGTCCGACTCCTCTTTCGGCCAGGGACGACTGGCCGTTCGGGCGGCGCAGCGCGGGTGGCGCGCGACGGAGGCTTGAGGAGGAGAAAGAAGCCAAGGCGGCGGAAGAGAACGGGCGGGCCGTCCGTTAGGGATGAATGCCGTCGACGATCTGTGGGGGAGCGGGACATGGAAGCGATCGTGTACGAGGAGTTCGGTGGCGCCGAGGTGCTGCGTCACGAGTCCGGGGTGGCCCTGCCGGTGCCCGGCCCCGGCGAGGTGCGGGTGAAGACGGCGGCGGTGGGCGTCAACCCGGTGGACTGGAAGCGCCGTTACGGCTGGATCGAGCACTTCTACCCGACGACCTTCCCGGCCGTTCCGGGCCTGGAGTTCGCGGGCACGGTCGACGCGCTCGGCGAGGGAGTGACCGAATTCGCCGTCGGCGACGAGGTGTTCGGCTGGAGCACGACCGGCGCGTACGCCGGGTACGCGATCGCGGACATCGTCGCCCCCAAGCCCGCGGGCCTGTCCTGGGAGCACGCGGTGAGCATCCCCGTCGCGGGCGAGACCGCGCAGCGCGTCCTCGACGCGCTCGGCGTCCGCGAGGGCGAGACCCTGCTCCTGCACGGTGCCGCGGGCGCCGTCGGCGCGGTGGCGGTCCAGCTGGCCGTCGCGGCCGGGGTGACGGTGATCGGCACGGCGTCGGAGCGCAACCACGCGTTCCTGCGCGAACTGGGCGCGATCCCGGTGACGTACGGGGACGGTCTCGCCGACCGGGTCCGCGCGGCGGCGCCGCAGGGCGTCGACGCGGTCTTCGACGCGGCCGGCCACGACACGCTGCCGGTCTCCCTCGAACTGCTCGGCGGCGCGACCGCGCGCGTCGTCACCATCGCCGCCACGGACGCCGACGCGCACGGCGTCGTGTTCTCCGGCCTCCGGGTGGCGGACGACGTCGCCCGCCGCTGGCTGACCGAGCACGCCGGCCTGGCCGTCGAGGGCCGGCTCCGCCTCGACATCGCCGAGGTCCTGCCCCTGAAGGAAGCGGCCCGCGCCCAGGAACTGAGCGAGTCGGGGCACGCCCGGGGCAAGATCGTCCTGAAGCTGTAAGCGAGTGTCGGGGTCCCTTGGCGGAAGGCAGGCGTACCCGCGGACGTTCCACCGCGCGGTCGTCGCGGGGACGGACGGGTGTGTCGTCCTCTGCCACGCCTATCACCCCTGGATCGCCTTCGTGCCGGACCACTGGGACCCGTACGGCGAGGAGTTCCTCGCCCCGCCCCCATGGGCCCACGCCTTCGCCGACCAGGGATTCACCGTGCTCGACCACGCGCTGCTCACCCGGCCGCTCTCGGAGGTCGCCCCCTCGGTCCTGACACCGGGCGAGTGGAGCGGAGTCCGCTTCCACGGCATCACCACGCTGGGCGGCGTGCTCTTCAACGCCTGGGACTGACGGCGTCGCGGGAGCCGGGCCCGCCTGGGTGGGACTTGCCGGACACGGGCTAGCCTCGCCCGGTGACTGCCGCATCCGCCGACCGCATCAAGATCTGGTTCCGCTTCGTGCCGCGCGAGGGTTGGCCCCCGCACGACACGGAGGGCCTGTGGGCGCTGCCCGTGGGCGAGAACACGGCCCAGGTGGTCAATGTGCCGTTTCTTCAAGACGGGGTGGCCGAGGGGGACGTGGTCCGGTACGTGACGGACGACGACGGGCTGCACTGGGCCACCGGCCGGGAGACGGCCTCCGGCAACGTCGTGATCCGCGTCCTCCCCGTGCGCGCGGGCCCCCTTGGGCCGAGCCCGCGGGCGGTGCACGAACGGTTCGCTCCCTTCGGCCTCGGCGGGGAGTCGTTCAGCGCGGAACTGCCGCTGGTGGCGCTGACCGTGCCCGCCGACGCGCCGACGCGCCGATGACCGAGATCAAGGAACTGCTCGCACGCGGCACGCGCGACGGCTGGTGGCACTGGGAGACCGGGTGCGCGACGGACGCGTGGAACGCGGCGTGAACCCCGTGGACTCGGAGGCGGATACGGACGCCGAGGGCGCGGCCTGGGACCGGCTGGCCGGGCTGCTGCCGGAGCCCGCCGCCGGCGAGGTACGGGACTGCCGGGCGATCGGCGAGCAGGAGGCCGGCCTGGGGCTGCTGGTCGGCGGGCTGCTCGCGTACGGCGTCGCCCTCGACGGCACCACCCGCGCCGAGCTGTCCGTCCTGACCGAGACCTGGGGCGAACGGGAGGTGCTCGCCGCACGGTTGGCGGCCTGCGCCGACATCGGCGCCCCGTCCCCCGTACGGCTTCTGCCCGCCGGCGAAACCGACGGCGAGAGCGACGACACGACCGGGGATCCCGTCAGTTCCGTCCGCGTGCCGTGGATCGCCTGCGACCGCTGCGCCGCGACCCTGCTCCGGATCCACACCCGCGAGCCCTGGGGTGAACTGTCCTACCTGGCTGAGGCGTACGTCGTCGACGACCGCTCCTGGGACACGGCGGCCGACGCCTACGCGGCGCTCCTCGCCTGCTCCCCGCCCGCTTAGCGAGGTGATCCCCGATCCCCCACCGGTGACGTCAGGCGGGGTGAGGCGGCGTGAGGCGTCAGGGGCGCCCCGCGCCCCACCCGCCCCCACCCCGGATGCGACCATCGAAGTGGCGGAACGAAGGGCGGGAACGAGAGGCAGGCGAGGCGGCGCAGATGAGCGAGAGCACGGTGGCGGAGGCGCTCAAGGCGCTGTACGGAGCGGAGCCCGGCCCCCGGGCCGGCGCGGGCGGCGGCGCCCGGGGCTGGAGCGGGCGGCGCGGCGGCAGCGCCCGCGCCGGATCGCGCGCCGGATCGCGCGCCGGATCACACACCGGCTCGTACGGCGACGACCGGGCGCTGGACACGGCGGCCTCGCTGCTCGCCGCCGACCCGGCCGCCGACGCCGAACTGGCCCGGCGCGGCGAGGAGTTCGTCCGCTCCCTGTGGGCCCGCGGCTGGCAGCCCGCCGACCTCGTCCGGATGGCCCGCCGCGAACTCGCCGACGAACACGTCCGCCTCCTCGCCGACCTCGTCCGCACCGAGACCGCCCGCTACGAGCGCCTCCCGCACCGCTGGCAGGGGCAGCTCGACGCGCTCGACGACCTGCCCGCCGGGCCGGCGCCCGACCGCTTCTCGTACGCGACCGCCGTCCTGGAGCTCTACCGCCTCCTCGTCCGGCTGCCCCGCCTCGACGCCGTCGGCCCTGTGCCCGGCGAGGCCCTGCCGCCGCCCACCGCCGGCGAGCCGCGGATGCTGACCCGGATCCGGGCGCTGCTCGCGAAAGCGGAGGCGACCCCGTACCCCGAGGAGGCCGAGGCGCTGACCGCCAAGGCCCAGGAGCTGATGGCCCGGCACAGCCTCGACGAGGCGGGCCTGGCGGCGGCCGGGCCCGCGCCGGAGACGCCGGGCGCGCTGCGGATCGGGGTGGACGCCCCGTACGAGCAGGCCAAGGCGATCCTGCTCGACGCGGTGGCGACGGCGAACCACTGCCGGGCGGTGTGGAACGAGTCCCTGGGCTTCTCGACGGTCGTCGGCTTCGAGGCCGACCTCGACCCGGTGGAGCTGCTGTACACCTCTCTGCTCGTGCAGGGCACGGCGGCGATGACCCGGGCCGAGGCCGAGCAGCGGGCCGGCGGGCGCAAGCGGACCAAGTCGTTCCGGCAGTCCTTCCTCCTCGCGTACGCGAACCGGCTCGGCGCCCGTCTCGCCGCCACCAGCCGCCGGGTCGCCGCCGAGGCCCCGACCCTGCTCCCGGTCCTCGCCTCCCGCGAGGTCGCGGTCGGCGCCCGTACGGACGAACTCTTCCCCGAGACCCGGGCCACCCGGGTCCGCGCCGCCTGGGACGAGGCGGGCTGGAACCACGGCACCTCGGCGGCCGACCAGGCCGGACTGCGGACCCCCGGGACCCGGGGCGAGATCCGCTGAAGGCCGGCTGACAGACGGCGGACGGACCGGCCGGTGGACAGCTGACGGGCGGCCGTCGGGCAGATCGCCCGGCGGGCCGATGGGCGGCTGACGGGCGGCCGTCGGGCACACCGCCCGGCGGGCCGGCGGACAGCCGGCAGGCCGGCGTGAACCGCACGGCCACCACCCCGGATAACCGGATCGGCGTCGTCCTGCCTGTCCTGAATATCCGGTTCGTCCGTATCGTGGATAGGCTCGGCCCATGAGCTGGCTCCGGGCGCTGAAGGAGACCGCCCGCTCGGGGCTCACCATCGAGCGGCGGCGGCTCGAACCGCTGATCGCCCTGCGCGGCGCGTTCGGTCTCGCGCTGGTCGTCGGGTTCTCGCTCACGCTGTTCGGTCCCGAGGTGGCGGTGTCGTCGGCGTTCGGCGCGTTCCAGGCCGCGATCGCCACCTTCCAGCGCTCGTACCGCCCCCGCCCCACCCTCGCGCTCGCGTCCGGCGCGAGCCTCGCCGCGTCCACCTTCATCGGCTATCTGGTCGGCTGGAACCTCCTCCTCTTCATGGTCCTGCTCGGCCTGTGGACCTTCCTCGGCGGGATGTCCTGGGCCGTCGGCCCGAACGTCGGCGTCATCGCCGCCTCCAACGTGGCGATGATGCTGATCACCGTCACCCTCCCCGGCTCCCTCGCGGCCGCCGCCGGCCATGCCGCGATGATCGCGGTGGGCGGCCTGGTGCAGGCCGGGCTCGTCGTCCTGCTGCCGATCCGCGCCTGGGGCGCGCAGCGCGACGCGCTCGCCGACGCGCTCGCCGCCGAGGCCGACTACGCTCGCCGGCTGCGCCACGACCCGACCGCCGACTTCGACCCGCTGCCGCTGATGACGGCCCGCAGCGCCGCCGCCGTCACCCGCCGCCAGGCCCGCAGCCGCCCCGCCGAACTGCACGGCGCGCGCGGGCTCGCCGAACGGATCCGGCCGGTGCTCGCCTCGCTCGCGGACCCGGCGCTCGGCGTGCCCGCCGAGGGGCCGCAGCGGGACCGGGCGCGTGAGCTGCTGGCCGCCGCCGGCGAGATCCTGGACGCCGCCGCGCACGCCATCCGGCACGGCGAACCGGTCGCGCTGCGGCCCGCCGCCCTCGCCGTGCTCCGCACCCCGGACACCGGCGCGATCCTGACCGGCGCCCCGCGCCGGGCCGCGCACCGGCTCGCCGCGCTCCTCGACGACGTCGTGGAGGAGGCGGCGCCGGGCGGCGAGGCCGCCCAGTCGGGGCTGCGCCGGCCCACGCTGGTCGCGCTCGTGCCGGTCGCGATCCGCACGGCGCAGGCCGAGCTGCGGCACGAGTCGCCGATCCTGCGGCACGCCGTCCGGGTGACGACGGTGGCGACGGCGGGCTACGCGCTCGGCACGGTCCTGCCGCTCGGGCACGGCTACTGGGCGCCGATGGCCTCCGTGATGGTCATGCGCCCGGACTTCTCGCAGACGTACGAGCGGTCGGTCGCCCGTTTCATCGGCACCCTCCTCGGGGTGGCGCTGGCGACCGGGATCGTCGAGTTCGCCCACCCGGGCGCGTATCTGTCGGCGCTGCTCGCGGTGGTGTGCGCGTTCGGGATGTACCTGCTGATGCGGACGGGGTACGCCACGGGCCAGGTCTTCATCTCCGCGTATGTCGTGTTCCTGCTCGGCATGGGCGGCGCGGGGCTCGGCCAGACGGTCCGTGAACGCGTCCTGCTGACCCTCCTCGGCGGGATCCTCGCGATGCTGGCCTACGCCGTCTACCCGGCCTGGGAGACCCCGCGGCTGCGCAGCCGGCTCGGGGACTGGCTGAAGGCGGACGGGCAGTACGCGGCCGCCGTCGTCGCCCACTACGCGGAGCCCGCCGGCCCGGCCCTGGCGGACGTGCGCGAGACGCTGCTCGCGACCCGGGCGGCCCGGATCGCCTGGCAGGAGGCCCAGGAGCGGGCCACCCACGAGCCGGTCCGGCACCGGGGCCTGTCGCACGCGGCGGCGCAGGACACGGAGGAGGCGGTGTCGCAGTTCGGCCGGGCCGCGATGCTCCTGGAGGCGCACCTCCCGGAGCGCGGAGCGCCGCCCGTACCGGGCGCGGCGGAGCTGGCGGAGGCGCTGCGCAAGGTGACGGAGCGGGGCGCGAAGGAGGTACGGGACCGCAAGACGCCCCGCTGGAACGAACTGCGCGCGCTGGTCGAGGCGTGGGAGCGGGGGGAGGGGGCGCCGGACCACTTCCTGCTGCGGAAGGGGGCGGTGCTGCTCCTGGAGAAGCTGGACGAGGTGTCCGAGGCGCTGGACGAGTGAGTGCGCGGGGCCCGGCCTGGCCAGGTGTGAACAGCCAGTGCTCACACGGGAGTTGGGCGGGCCGCCACGGTGAGTCGTGTAGTCGATACGCGACCCCTCGTGCACGTGCATCCGCGCGTGCATCTGCTCATGCAGCGTCCTGTGAACACAGCTATGATCCGAGCAAGTTGACACCTGCACCGATCATCTCGGGGAGCTACCAGTGCACCACGCGCACCACGCGTTCAACGGCATGGCGGCCACGGAGCTTCGTGGTGTCGTGTGGCAGAAGAGCCGGCACAGCAACTCCCAGGGTTCCTGCGTGGAGTTCGCCAAGCTGCCCGGCGGCGAGGTCGCCGTACGCAATTCGCGCTTCCCCGGAGGACCCGCGCTCGTCTACACGCCCGCCGAGATCGAGGCGTTGCTCCTGGGCGTGAAGGACGGGGAGTTCGACCACCTGGTGGGGCAACTGTAGGCGCGCGGGGGTACGGGTGCGGGCACCGACGGGGGTGCGCCCGCGCCGGCGGACCCCGGCGGACACGAGAAAGGGTCCCGGCGGCTCGCGCCACCGGGACCCTTTCTCACCCCCGTATTCCCCCGTGTCCTTGGCGGCGCCGCGGCCGGCACCGGTGCCCGGGCCCTGAAGCCCGGGTGCTCGGGAGGTCAGTCGGACATCCGGCCGGCCGCCGGCCGGACGTCAGCCGGGCAACCGGCCGGACGTCAGTCGGGCAACCGGCCGGACGTCAGTCGGCCGTCAGCCGGAACAGCGCCCAGACCACCTTGCCCTGCAGGGCGCCCGCGAGCGGATGCCAGCCCCAGCCGTCGCTGAACGACTCGACCAGGAACAGTCCCCGGCCCGATTCGGCCGCGCAGTCCTCGTCCCCCTGCCGTGCCTCCGGGCTGTCCTGGCTGGGGTCGCGCACCGCGCACACCAGGCGTGACGCCCAGTGCATGAGGTGCAGCCGGACGGGCGGGTTCAGGCCATCCTCGCGCGGCTGTTCGGGCTCTCCCGGTACGGCGTGCCGCAGCGCGTTCGTGACCAGCTCGGAGACGACCAGCGCGACATCGTCGAAACGGTCGGCCAGGTTCCACGCGCCGAGTGTCGACTGGGTGAACCGGCGGGCGCCGCGTACCGCTTCGTAGCAGGTCGGAAGGGCGCAGGAGGCCGAATGGGAGACGGTCGTGGGATCGATCGGAGGAAGCCCTTGCCGTAACGGCTCGAGAATGGCCGATGCGTTCGTCCCCATGCGAGGCACTCCCGGGAATCGCGACGTGTGGTGCGACGTGTGGTGCGACAACTGGTGCGACACGCGGCGACACGAACGAATACGCGGCTGCGCAGGCACCATCGTTCCCAATGCACCCAAGGGATGCAAGGGCAGATGCACGTGCACGCGCCTGACCTGTCCATGCACGCGGCGAATCTGTGCATAAGTCGTCCGCGTGCCCCTGCCAAGCCTGCCCGGAACCGGCCCCGATGCGTGACCGCGTGTGTACGCGCCGAAGCGTTTAGTGGCAGAATCCGGGGCTCAGTGGGGGGACGTGTGGGGGCAGCACCGTAAATGGGGAGGCGTGGGCCGTGACCGTGACGGCAGGCGAATCGAGCGGGGCGAGCGGGAGTGTGGTGCGCCGCATCCTGCTGGGCTCGCAGCTGAGGCGACTGCGCGAATCGCGTGGCATCACCCGGGAGGCCGCCGGATATTCCATCCGCGCGTCCGAATCCAAGATCAGTCGTATGGAGTTGGGAAGGGTGAGCTTCAAGGCCAGGGACGTCGAGGACCTTCTGACGCTCTACGGGGTCAACGACGAGTCCGAGCGCGGCGCGCTCCTCGGGCTCGCCCGCGAGGCCAACGTGGCGGGCTGGTGGCACAGCTTCGGCGACGTCCTGCCCGGCTGGTTCCAGACGTACGTGGGCCTGGAAGGGTCCGCCTCCCTCATCCGTATCTACGAAGTCCAGTTCGTGCACGGCCTGTTGCAGGCCGAGGACTACGCCCACGCCGTCGTCGCGCGCGGCATCCCGGACGCCCCGCGGGCCGAGGTCGACCGCAGGGTCGCGCTCCGCCTGGAGCGCCAGAAGATCCTCTTCTCCGAGAACGCCCCGCATCTGCACGCCGTCCTCGACGAGGCCGCGCTGCGCCGGCCGTACGGCGACCGGGCCGTCATGCAGGGCCAGTTGAGGCACCTCATCGAGATCTCCGAGCACCCGAACGTCACCCTCCAGGTCATGCCGTTCAGCTTCGGCGGCCACGCGGGCGAGAGCGGCGCGTTCACGATGCTCCGGTTCCCCGAGTCCGATCTCTCCGACGTCGTCTACCTGGAGCAGCTCACCAGCGCCCTCTACCTCGACAAACGCGAGGAGGTCGCGCAGTACGCACGCGTGATGGAACGGCTGCAGCAGGACAGCCCGGATCCCGCGGAAAGCCGCGATCTTCTCCGAGGACTCCTTCAACTCACCTGATACATCAGTACGATGACGGCATCTCAGGACCTGAGAGCAGCTGAGAGAAGCTGAGCGTGACGACAGTGGTGACGCCCTGACGGGTGGAACGGCCGTCCGTCGCCGATCGCCGTCGTCCGTCACCGCGGGCGGGTAAGGAGTCTCGTTCCCATGACGACGTCGATGTCCTCCCACTTCGCGGAACTCTCACACCAGTACATCGACGGCGAGTGGAAGCCCGGCAGCGGGTCCTGGGACATCATCGACTTCAACCCGTACACCGGGGAGAAGCTCGCCGCCATCACCGTGGCCACGGCCGGCGAGGTCGACCTCGCCTACCGGGCCGCCGAGCGCGCCCAGGCCGACTGGGCCGCGACCAACCCGTACACCCGCCGGCTCGTCTTCGAGCGCGCGCTGCGCCTCGTCGAGGAACGCGAGGCGGAGATCACCGACATGATCGTCGCCGAACTCGGCGGCACCCGGCTGAAGGCCGCCTTCGAACTGCACCTCGCCAAGGAGTTCCTGCGCGAGTCGGTCCAGCTGGCGCTGCGCCCCGAGGGCCGGATCCTGCCCTCGCCCGTGGACGGCAAGGAGAACCGGGTCTACCGCGTGCCGGTCGGCGTCGTCGGCGTCATCTCCCCGTTCAACTTCCCGTTCTTCCTCTCCCTCAAGTCGGTGGCCCCGGCCCTCGCCCTCGGCAACGCCGTCGTGCTCAAGCCGCACCAGAACACCCCGGTCTGCGGCGGCACCCTCGTCGCGAAGCTCCTTGAGGACGCGGGCCTGCCGGCCGGACTGCTCAACGTCGTCGTCACCGACATCGCCGAGATCGGCGACGCGCTCCTCACCCACCCGGTCCCGAAGGTCGTCTCCTTCACCGGCTCCGACCGCACCGGCAAGCACGTCGCCGCGGTCTGCGCGGGCCATCTCAAGCAGACCGTGCTCGAACTCGGCGGCAACAGCGCCCTGATCGTCCTCGACGACGCCGACCTCGACTACGCGGTGGACGCGGCCGTCTTCAGCCGCTTCGTGGACCAGGGGCAGGTCTGCATGGCCGCCAACCGGGTCCTGGTGGACCGGTCCGTGGAGGCGGAGTTCACCGAGAAGTTCCTCGCCAAGGTCCGCACCCTGCGGGTCGGCGACCCGGCCGACCCCGCCACCCACATCGGCCCGCTCATCAGCCCCCAGCAGGCGCAGGCGGTCGAGGCGGTCGTCGACCAGGCCGTGGCGGGCGGCGCGACCGTGCTGCTGCGCGGCACCGCGGAGGGCAGCCTGGTCTCCCCGACCGTGCTGACCGGCATCCCCGCCGACGCGCCCGTCCTCGGCCAGGAGGTCTTCGGACCGGTGGCCCTGATCGTGCCGTTCGACGGCGAGGACGACGCCGTACGGATCGCCAACGACACCCCGTACGGGCTCAGCGGCGCCGTACACGCGGGCGACGTCGACCGCGGGGTACGGGTCGCCCAGCGCATCCACACCGGCATGATCCACATCAACGACGGCACCGTGCACGACGAGCCGATCGTGCCGTTCGGCGGCGAGAAGCACTCGGGCGTGGGCCGGCTGAACGGCGACGCGATGATCGAGGCGTTCACCACCCGGAAGTGGATCTCGATCCAGTACGGCCGGACGACCTTCCCGTTCTAGCCCGCCCGTTCCGCGTGCTCCCGTCCCCGTCCTGTCCCGTCCCGTCCCCGTCGCGCGTTCCCGTTCCGCGGTCCCGTTCGTGGCCGACTTTCCCCATGAGGACCCTTCCTGTCCTCGTCGGTCCGTAACGTGGTCGGTGTCGGAAGAGCTGACAGAGCTGACGAGTTCCCTTGCGAAAGAGGACGGCGGACCATGAGCACGACACTTCCCACGGACCTGCCCGGCGACGAGCGCGGCACTCTCCTCAACTACCTGGAAGCCCAGCGCGCCGCGGTCGTCCGGGCGGCCCTCGGCCTCACCGAGGAGCAGGCTGCGGCCCGCCCGACCGCCAGTGACCTGAGCGTCTCCGGCCTGATCAAGCATCTCGCCGAGGCCGAGACGAACTGGCTGCGGATGGCCCAGCAGCGGCCGAGCGAGACCCGGCGGGACGAGAGCAACTGGCACGAGAGCTTCCGGCTGGTGGGCGACGAGACCGTCCCGCAGATGGTCGCCCAGTGGGAGAACGCCACCAAGGAACTGACGGAGTTCGTCCGCGGCGTGCCCAGCCTGGACGACACCTTCCCGCTGCCCGACCGGCCCTGGTTCCCCAAGGGCGCGGGAGTCTCGATCCGCTGGATGCTGCTCCACCTGATCCACGAGACGGCCCAGCACGCCGGGCACGCCGACATCATCCGGGAGAGCCTCGACGGCAAGACCTCCTACGACCTGATCGGACTGGAGCAGGCGGCGGAGGCCGCGGCCGAGGAGCGGAAGCCGTCGGCCTGATCTCGCTCACGTAAGCCCTAGGACCCTTCTTTTGGATCTTGCTGGGGTCGCGTGCCCCGGTGCGCGCGCTCGCCGCGTTGTCGTCGGTCGCCAACTCCCCCGTAGCCCTTCGGGCACGGGAGGTACCCCCACCGCGTTGTCTCCCTCCTCCGCCTTG